>PKUI01000096.1 GCA_002869605.1 Desulfuromonas sp.
CCTCGAAACGCTCGGCACACCGCGTCCGCTGGCGGCACTGTTTGCCGCTGCGTCGGTCATCACCATCCGCCTCCTGGCGATCCGCCTCAACTGGTCGCTGCCAAAGGCCTGATTCGATCGCCCTCCAATCACAACAACCCGCTCGGTGCGCCGTAGGCAAGGAGCACGGCCGGCGGCTCCCCCGCCGGTAAGCTGGCCATCGCCTTCGGTGCCGCGCCCAACTTTGCCAATGTCAAACCGCTTACCATCAGCGACGGCTTCAGCGCCGGCGTCCGCCTCGGCCTGGTCTACGACAAGAAAAACAGCGCCAACCCGCTGGTCTCCTCGGTCAAAGCCTACGCCCAGAGCAATGCCTGGAAAAAATCAGTCTCCCAGGCGAACCTGTTTCCGGTCAACTGATCCTCTCACACCAGCACGGACCGGAAGACTTCCGCTCCGTGCTGGTCGCAAAACCTTCCCCCCGTTTGGTTCTCTTGCATTCTTAGCGGCTTTGCGCCTTAAGAGAGCGCTGTGAGCGGGCGTGAGGAAGATGTTTCGAGGTTTCCTTCTGCTTTGTTTATGGATCTGAACACGGTCGGTACGTTATAGATCACCTGGTAGTTCAGGCCAAAAGAATCTTCCTTCTCCTTGATATCAGGCTCCTTACATCTTGAAAAATCTTCTCACCCTGCGCAAATCTCTTGCCGATAAACGCACTCGACCCTCAAGGCCTTAAAAGTTCGAGTTTGACATGATCCGGGCACTGTTATAGAAACGTCACAGGGCTTTTGCGAGCCCTTTTTCTGTCGTTAGCGCGACAGACTCAGTGATTTGATCAAAGGATAAGAGCTCGCCATGAAAAAAACAGACGTACCCCAGGATGTCGGTATCGCCGAAGGACAATCGGAGGTCGCCTACGCCGTCGGCGAAAACGGCGAATACGAGCTGGTCTCCAGCAAGGGGTGGGAACCGAAGAACGTCGCCAACTACCAGGCTTGGGACATCATTGCCGATCAGATCGAAACAGTGCGCAACCAGGTGCGTAGTGGCAAGCTCAGTCCGCTCGCCTACCAGATGACCAAGCACCAGATGGACAGTCGCCTGATGGCCTCCTATATCGGCATCGCCCACTGGCGGGCCAAGCGGCACCTCAAACCGAAGGTCTTCGCCAAACTAGACCGCGAATTGCTCGAGAAGTACGCCACCCTGTTCCGCGTCAGCGTCGAACAGCTGTGCGACCCCGAAACCGTGAACGAAGACTACCAACCCGGACGAGACAGGCTCCTTTGATGCAGATCGATTTCCCCCATCGCCAGTCGGCCCATTGTGAAAGCGGTGTCACCGCCAACTTGATTACCCACCACTGCAGCGAGATGAGCGAAGCACTCGCCTTCGGCATCGGCGCCGGGCTGTTTTTTGCCTACCTGCCGTTCATCAAGCTGAACGATTTGCCGATGACCACCTTTCGCGCCGCCACCGGGGCGATCCTCAATCGCACCATGAAGGGGCTCGGCGTCACCCTGCACCGCCAGAAATTCGGCAACCCGAACGCGGCGATGGACGAACTCGACCGCGTGCTCGAAAGCGGCACCCCGGTCGGGCTGCAGACCGGCGCCTGGTTTCTCCCCTACTTCCCCCCCGCCTACCGCTTCCACTTCAACATGCACAACCTGGTGGTATTCGGCAAGGAAGGCAACGACTACCTGATCAGCGACCCGGTCTTCCCCGACCCGGTCCGCTGCGACCGAGACAATCTGATGAAAGCGCGCTACACCAAGGGAGCCCTCGCTCCCAAGGGGCGCATGTACTACGTCAGCGGCGTGCCGGATCAGCTCGACCTGCCGCCGGCGGTGCGCAACGGCATCCGCAAGGTCTGCCGCGAGATGCTCAAGATCCCGCTGCCGATTGCCGGGGTCAAGGGGATGCGCTTTCTGGCGCGGCGCATGGTTAACTGGCCGACCAAGTTCGGCGACAAGAAAGCGATCTTGTGCCTCGGACAGCTGGTACGCATGCAGGAGGAGATCGGCACCGGCGGCGCCGGCTTCCGTTTCATCTACGCAGCCTTCCTGCAGGAGGCCGCAACCATCCTCGGCGAGGAGCGGCTGCGCGGCTGCTCCGAAGAGCTGACCTCGATCGGTGACCGCTGGCGCGACTTCGCCGTGGTTGCGGCGCGCAACTGCAAGGGGCGCGCAGGCGAGCAGGACAGCTTCGCGCACATGTCCGAGATCATCTACGACTGCGCCGAACGCGAGGAGAAGCTTTACCACGAACTGATGGAGATCGTCGCTTAAGATGAAGAAGATCGTCCTGATCAACCCCGCCTATCGCAGCAGCATGCACTCCAACATCCGCATCCTGGCGCTGCCCCCCTTGAACCTGCAGATCATCGCGGCGCATACCCCTGAACGTTTTACGGTGGAGATCATCGACGAGGCCCTCGAGGAGATCGACTTCGAGCAACCGGTCGACCTGGTCGGCATCACCTGCATGACCCCGATGGCGCCACGCGCCTACGAGATCGCCAGCGAATACCGTAAACGGGGTGTTCCGGTGGTGATCGGCGGCATCCACGCCTCGATCATGCACGACGAGGCCAAGCAGTTCTGCGACGCGGTGGTCGTCGGCGAGGGAGAACAGCTCTGGCCGCAGCTACTCGAAGACTTTGAACTCGGCTCCCTGCAACCGCTCTACACCATGACCGAGCGCCCCGACATCACCCACCTGCCGATGCCGCGCCGTGACCTCTCCAATAACGACTATTTCGTGCAAACAGTACAGACCTCGCGTGGCTGCCCGCACAACTGCAAGTTCTGCTCGGTCACCATGTTCAACGGCGGCAAGTACCGCATGCGCGATATCGACAACGTCATCGACGAGCTTGAAAGCCTCGAGGCCAAGCGCATCTTCATCATCGACGACAACATTCTCGGCCCCGGCAAGCAATGTATCGAGCGGGCCTTTGAGCTGTTTAACCGCATGAAAGGGCTCGGCAAGGAGTGGGGCGGGCAGACCTGCCTGAACATCGTCGAGCACGACGGCCTGCTCAAGGCAGCCCACGACAGTGGCGCGCGGGCCTTCCTGATCGGCTTCGAATCGCTGCAGCCGCACACCCTGTCGGCAATGAAGAAGAATATGAACCTGCGTCCAAACACCAGCAATTTCAAGGACGCGATCAAGAAGATCCAGGACCACGGCATCGCCATCGTCGGCGGCTTCATCTTCGGCACCGACGACGACACTATGGAGACCTACGAGCGGACCCTCGAGTTCATCCATGACTCAGGAATCGACGCGGTACAGCTCACCATTCAAACCCCGCTGCCCGGCACCGCCCTCTACCGCGAACTGCAGGAGCAGGGCCGCCTGCTGCGCGACACCTATCCGGCCGACTGGGAGGCCTACAACATCTTCGAACCTGTTTTCCAACCGAAGCACATGAGCCCGGAGGAGCTGTATTCCGGACTCATCGACGCCTACCGGGAGGTCGCCTCGTTCAAACGCTCGCTGCCGCGGGGATTGAAAACCTTTTGGCGTACGCGCAGCCTGTTCAGCACCAGCATTGCTTTTTTCTGGAACCACGACAGTTACAAGACCATCTCGGCGATCACCAATCCGCAGCTAGGGCCGCCGGCCTGAAGCTTAGTCGCTGGACATCCCTCGTCGTGCTGCTAAAATAAGACCTTTCAGGTCGTATTTGTCCTGCCGTGGAATCTATTCCCGGATGGAGTGCCTCTTGCCACTGCGTGTGTCCCGCCGAATTCTCCTTTTGACCCTAAGCGGCCTGCTGCTGTTCTCTGCGTCCAGTGGACTCGCAGCAGAGATCCAACTCAGGGCCGGCCTCGAGCAGAACCCACCCCTCTCCTTCATCGACGACAACGGTACCCCTTCCGGACTTCTGGTCGATCTCCTCGACCATATAGCGGCCCAGGAGAACTGGCAGCTCAAGTATGTCCCGGACACCTTCGATCGCGGCCTCAGCAAACTGCGCCGTCATGAAATCGACCTGATGGTCACCATCGCCTACTCGGAAGAGCGTGCCAGGACCTATGACTTCAACCTTGACAATGTGGTGGTGAATTGGGGGATGGTCTACGCCCCGAAAGGGGAGAAGCTACAATCCTACTTTGACCTTGCCGGCAGGAAGGTGGCGATCATGCGCGGCGATATTCACGCGCAGGTCTTCCGCAAGATGCTCAACAATTTTGATATCAGCGCCGAACTCCTTGAAGTCGACAATTTCGAGCAGGTATTCGCGGCCCTCGCCGAAGGGCGTGCGGAGGCCGGCGTCGTGAGCCGCTTCTACTCCCTCGAAGCCGAACACGAGTTTCCGGTCCAGGCAACTCCGATTATCTTCAACCCGATCGAGGTACACTACGCCACCGCCAAGGGGATGAACCCGCAACTGCTCAAGGCGATCGACAGTCACCTGGCCACCCTCAAGGAGAACCCCAACTCTTATTACTATCAGGCCCTCGACCGCTGGCTCGGTGTCCAGAGGCAACAAACGCTGCCGAGCTGGGTTCTGACATTGCTCTACACCCTGGCCGCGCTGTTCGCCTGCGTCGCACTGTTTGCCCTGCTGCTACAACGCCAGGTAAAACGACGCACCCGGAGCCTGCACGAGGAGATAAAAAAACGCCAGCTTACCGCCGAGGAACTGCGTCTGGCGGAAGAGAAATATCGCAACCTGGTCGAAAACGCCAACGCCATCATCCTGCACTGGAACCCGAAAGGCGAGGTCACCTTTCTCAACGATTTCGGTGAACAACTGTTCGGGTACGACAAGAACGAATTAATCGGGCGCAACGTGGTCGGCACCATCGTTCCCGACCAGGAATCGACCGGGCGCGACCTCGAGGAAATGATCGAGGAGATCTGCAGCCACCCGGAAAAATTCCAGACCAACGAAAACGAGAACATCTGCAAGGACGGGCGGCGAGTCTGGATCTCGTGGCGTAACCGTCCGGTGCGCAGTGTCACCAACGAGTTGATCGGTATCCTCAGCGTCGGTATCGACGTCAGTGAAAAAAAACAGGCCGAAGAGGCCCGGATACAGTACGACCAGGTCAAGGACGCCTTTATTTCCACCGCCGCCCACGAACTGCGCACCCCCCTGACATCGATCATCGGCTACGCGGAGCTGCTGCAGGAAGCGATCGGCCCGGAGGAGTTGCCTAGCGAGCAGCTGCGCGACTACCTCGACATCATCTGCGCCAAGGGAGAGCACCTCGATCGCATCGTCGATGACCTGCTCGATATCAGCCGCGTCAAAAAGGGCATACCGCTGCCGCTTGAGTGCCGTGAGAGTTCGCTACTCACCCTCGCGGAACAGATCGTCTCTCAATATCAGGACCTGGTCACCTCCCACCAGTTCCAACTGGAACAGATCGGATCAGCGAACGGAAGCTGTTCCTTCGATCAGCAGCGTATCGCCCAGGTATTCGAAAACCTGCTCAGCAACGCGGTGAAATACTCGCCTCCAAAAAGCGAAATCAAGGTGGTCCTGTCGGCCAGTTCCGAGCGCTTCCATGTCTGCGTCATCGACCAGGGGATCGGCATGAGCCGTGATCAGATTGCCGCCATTTTCGACAACTTCTACCGGGTCGACACCGGGAACTGTGCAGCCAGCGGACTCGGCATCGGCATGTCGATCGCTCGTCAGATCGTGCTCGCTCACGGCGGTGATATCTGGGTCGAAAGCGAACCGGAAGCAGGAACCTCGGTGCACTTCTCACTGCCAGCCTGATCCCTCCACCACTCGCCGAAACTCCTTAATCCGCCCCCCTTGCCCACTCAGACAACCGTCGGCATCGTCTCTACAGCTCAGGAGCGCGGCACCTTATTCAAGGCTGCGTTGAACAGATCAATTGTTGAGCAGGGATGAAACCGAGTCGAATGAAAGCTTCAGGTTGCGCAACGGTAGACCACCACGCACACCCGCTTGAGGCCGGAGAGCTGCCGGAGTTCGTCCTCGATCAGGGACTGCACCCGGGCCGACTTCCCGCCACCGGTCCCGGCCCCGATCAGCGGCAGCGCCAGGGAAGAATAGCCTTGCGCGGCGGCAAGTTCGACGGCGCTGCGCACCGAGAGACGGATGGAGCGCTCGCTTGAGCGCCACAGCATGTTGATGCCGGCGACATGGATGATCGCCTTGAAGGGGAGTCGCCCGGCCGAGGTGAGCACCGCATGGCCGAGCGGAATGGGGCCCTTGCGGGCCAGCTCACGGAAAATCGTGTAACCGCCCCGCTTCTTGATCGCCCCGGAGACCCCCTGGGGCAGGAGCAGCCACCAGGGGATGATATTGCGATTCCAGGCGTTGACGATGACCTCCACCGGCTGTTCGAGGAGATCGCCATGAACAACTTCGACCTGCATAGACCCTCCGGTCAGACCCCGGTCAGGTCAAGGATTTTCCCTGCGACCTGCTCAGGGGTGAGGCTGTCGGTCCTGATGGCATGATGTGCCGCCGCAGCATACTTCGGGGTTCGCCGCTCGAGCACTTCGGCAACCTCCTCGGTGAAGGTTTTGCCCTCAACCAGGGCCGGACGCTGGGTGTCATCGGCAATTCTAGAAACGATCGTATCGACCTCGGCCTTGAGCCAGAAGACCGCGGCATTCTGCTGCAGGATGGCGACATTCTCGTCGCGCTCGATCACCCCACCGCCACAATCGATCACCAGGCCATCCTGCCCGGCGAGCCGCCGTGCCTCCCCGGTCTCGAGGTCGCGAAAATAATCCCAGCCGTGCGCGGCGACAATCTCGGGAATGGAACTGCCGGCATGCCTGACGATCTCGGCATCCATGCTCACCAGCTGCATGCCGAGCTGCTCAGCGACGATCTGCCCGACATGGCTCTTGCCGGTGCCACGGTATCCGATCAGTACGATATTCATGAGGTCAAATGCTCCATGACCACACGCCGCATAACCTCCTCGGGGGCCGGACCGCCGGTAAACTGTTCGAACTGCAGCACCGCCTGGTTGATGAACATCTCGACACCGGAGATGGTCTTGAGCCCTTTACCCTTCGCTTCGCGCAGCAGGCGGGTCTCGAGCGGATTGTAGACGATGTCGAACACCGTCTGCCCGGAGCGGAACAGCTCCTGCGGCACCAGGGTGGCGTCCTCCTTCGGATGCATGCCGACCGGCGTACCGTGGATGATCACGTCAGCCTGCGACATGGCCGTAACCAGAGAGGCGTCATCGAGAGGCTCGGGAATGATCAGCGCCTCGGTATGCTTGCGCAGGTCATCGCTGAGACCGGTGAGCATCTCCTGGTTGATATCGAGCAGGCGCAACTCCTTGAGCGCGGCCTGTTGTGCGAGGGTAAAGGCGACGGCACGGGCAGCGCCACCACAACCGAGCATCAGCACCGACTTGCCGTCGAGTTCGACGCCGGCATCAGTCAGCGCCTTCAGTGCCCCGGGGCCGTCGGTACCGAGTCCGACCAGGCGGCCATCCTCCTGCTTGACCACGGTATTGATCGAACCGATCACACGGTCCACCTCGACCACCTCGTCGACATACTTCATCACCTCGACCTTGTGCGGAATGGTGACGCTCAACCCCCTGAAATTGTGCATTGCACGCATCCCGGAGAGCATCGCAGCAACATCTTCGACCTGGCACGGCAGGTAGATATAATCGAGTCCAAGCTCGGCATAACCGGCGTTGTGGATGGCCGGTGACAGACTGTGTGACACCGGGTTGCCGATGACCGCGCAGACCCGGGTGTGGAAATTGACTGACAAACGATCTTTCATGGGACCTCCTGCATACTGAATGACATCGAGCTGCTATCCTAGCGCAGCGGCCCGCCAGACAAAAGGGGAAACCTCACGCAAAAATACCGGCCCCGAATTTAGGGCCGGTATCTTCTGTACACCACGAAACAAAAGGAGGAAGAAGGTCCCCTCGGCTCACCTGCCACAATGAGCCGAAGTTGACTTCACTATACTGAAATCGATTATCACTTGCAAGCAAATAAATGACCTAATCGGTTTTTTTTATGCTACCACACAGCACGAGGAAATTTTCGAACAGCCTGTCCCATGTCGGCTGCCAGTCCCCTTGCGCCGCGACAAATTCACCGACATACTCGCCGGGCCGTTTGAGCAGGGCGTTCCAACCGACAACGATCGTCGCTTCGACCTCCGGGTGAAACTGTAGTGCATAAGCGTTGCGGTACCGGAATGCCTGGTGCGGGCAGACATTGGAGGAAGCCAGCAGCTGTGCATCCGCCGGCGGATCGAAGCTGTCGTTGTGCCACTGCAGCGCCGGGAAGGCCCTGGCAACACCGGAAAACAACGGATCGTCGAGGGCTGCATCAGCGAGCTGTATCCGGCAGACCCCCCGTTCAGCGTGGCGCCTGGCATGCACCGCTCCTCCAAGAGCCGCAGCAAGCAATTGGGCGCCAAGACAGATGGTCAGCAGCGGCCAACCACCTGCGGTCGCCTCCTGCATCCATTCTTTGAGCGGCTCCAGCCACGGGTAACGCTCCTCCTCGTAGGCCCCCATGGTCCCGCCGAGTACCAGCACCCCGTCCCCCGTCTGGAGTTTCGGAAGGCTGTCCCCCTCATGGAGACGACAACACTGCCAGGCAACCTGGCGTTCATCAAGCAGCCTGGCGTAGCGGCCAGGCGGCACCAAATCCTGATGCTGCAAAATCCAGAACATGCTCCCGCGCCTTTCTGACTCAGGTGAATGTTCAATCCATAGCAGTGATCATACCAAAAATGGCGCCGCCGCCAGGCCCCGGCTGATCAACGTTCCCAACTCCCCCCCCCGCAGCAATTGCTCAAGGAAAAGGCAGAGACGGCAAATGCGTGCATTTTAGCGGGCAGTTCTCCGGTTCCCCCTGAAGCGTGCCTTGAGCGTACTCAGGCCCTGCTTTTCACCGATCACGGTCAGCTGATCACCGTCGGCGAGCACCGTGTTGCCGTTTGGCACGAATGATCGTCCCTCGCGGCTGAGCAGCGCCACCAGGCAGCCAGGTGGCAGTCCGGCGTCGCGTAACGCCAGACCGATCAGCTGCTCGGCGGGACGGTTGCGCCGCAGCGACAGGGTCAGGAAGCGCTCGTCCTGAAGCAGGCTGGCACGCAGTTCCTGCTCCGTGGTTGCGCTATCCCATTCGACGACAAAGCTCTCTTCGTCAACCCGCTCGGCGATCCGTGCCAGGATCCGCAGATGCTGGGTCGGGTTGCTGTCGGGACTGACCAGGAAGAACACAGCGTTCAACTCGACCTCCTGGTCCTCTTCAAGAGTCAGGGGGTTGTAGGTCATCATCCGCACCCCCCGACAGGCCCGAACCAGCACCATCTCGGCCTGCTCGATCCGATCGGTGCGAAAATGCGGCAACGCCACGCCACGCGTCACCGGGGTGGCACCGATACGGGTACCCTCCATGACCTGTTCGATGATCTCTTCAACCGTCAACGGAATCACCGAACGGAGCTTGAACGCCACCAACTGCAACAGTTCGTCGAAGCTGGTCTCCTGATCGACATCGAAGACCAGGCTGCGCGCCACGATCTCGTCAAACGGGTCCTCGTCGCGCAACCCCTTCTCGCGCAGGATTCCACGCAGTTCGGTGTCGAGATCGTGGTGTTTATGCCTCCCCAACCGTTCGAAGACATGGTAGATCCCCCCGGCACGGCTGACGCGCTGACGCGCGTAGCGAACGTACCAGACGGTCGATACGGCGATCAGACCGAGGGAGAAGAGAGTCGGCACCGGCCCCATCTCGAAGATCAGATAGAGCGGGGCAAGGATGCCGACGATCTGCATCCAGGGGTAAAACGGCGATCGGTAGCCGGGGTCGTAGGATTCGATCTGGCTCTCACGCATCACAATCACCGCCAGGCAGACCAGGGCGAACATCAGCAACTGAAAGGCACTCGCCAGTTTGGCGATGCGCAACGGATCGAACAGCAGGATAATCAGTACGATCGACAGCAGGGTGACGAGAATCCCGTTCAGCGGTGTACCATGGCGGCTCAGTTTGCGGAACATGGCGGGAAGCAGGTGATCCCGGCTCATGGCCAACGGGTAGCGCGAGGCGCTCATGATGCCGGCGTTGGCAACCGAGACAAAGGCCGCCAACGCCGCCAGTGACAGCAGGTAAACCCCCCAGTCGCCGAAGGCGATGCGTGCCGCATCCGCAACCGGCGTCAGGCTGCCCTGCAGCTGCTCCGGCGGAACCAGCCCGACAATGACCGCCGTGCCAAAGCCATAGATCAGAATCGATGAGGTGAGCGCCAGAATCACCCCCCGTGGCAAATTGTGTTCCGGGTTACGCACCTCTTCGGATAGACTCGCCACCTTGGTGACTCCGACATAACTGATATAAACCAGTCCGGCCGTCGATACGATCGCATCAAAACCGGCTGCAAAAAAATCGTTAAAATAGCGGGGCTGAAGCTGGGGGGCAGAGCCGGCAAAAAAGATCGACAGGATCCCCAGCAACAGAAACACCAGAAACACCTGCAGATGCCCCCCCTTGGAAGTACCAAACATGTTAACCAGGGCAAGTACGACCGCGATCGTCAACGCTACAGGAACGATTTCGAGTTCAGGAAGAAACAGGGCAATGTATGCCCCCATACCGATCAGGGCAAAGGCGACCTTGAGGATCAGCGCCAGCCAGGTGCCGATGCCACCGATGGTGCCGAGATACGGCCCCAGGGAGCGGTCGAGGAAATAGTAGACACCACCGGCCCGTGGCATCGCCGTCGCCAGCTCGATAATGCTGAACATGGCCGGGATCAGAGGGATGGCCGCCAACAGGTAGGCGAGGACCAGCGCGGGGCCGGCCTGTGCCGCGGCAATCCCCGGCAGCAGGAAGAATCCGGCGCTCAGCGTCGCCCCGGTGGCAATCGCATAGACATCGAGTAACTTGAGCTCCTTGCTAAGCCTTTTTTGCTTTCCCGCAGCGCCCATAACTCCCCTTCCGACATCACATTAAACGACACCCAATGGCGTGTGAACTTTCAAGATACCAGAAGCGACTCAGGTTGGGAAACCAGTTCGATAATCTATCCCCTCGAAAGCAGCTTGAAATTGCTCACCAGTTTGAAGTGTGCTAGGCTATGGCTCCCCTTGGAAAGGAGTCTCCACCCCATGAACCAGCGTCCTCTCGCCATGATCCTGGGAACAGGTTGCGCGACACCCGAAAAAATACTCACCAATGCCGACCTTGAAAAGATAGTCGACACTTCCGACGAATGGATCACGACCCGCACCGGTATTCGCCAGCGACATGTCGCCGAACCGGGCAAGCCGCTCTCAGAACTGGCAACCGAAGCTGCCCGACAGGCCCTCGAGAACGCCGGCGTCAAAGCCGAAGAAATCGACCTGATTATCGTCGGCACAGTCACCGGGGATATGAAGTTTCCGGCCACGGCCTGCCTGATCCAGCAGCAACTCGGGGCCAAACAGGCCGCGGCTTTCGATCTCTCAGCTGCCTGCTCCGGCTTTCTGTACGGCCTGCAGGTTGCCGAAGGGCTGATGGCCGTCAACGGTTATCAGCGCATTCTGCTGATTGGTGGAGAGGTCCTTACTTCGATGGTCAACTGGCAGGATCGCGACACCTGCGTGCTGTTCGGAGACGGGGCCGGAGCCGTGGTGCTCGGACCGGCTCAGGACGGGCGTGGCGTACTGTACGCCAACATGTTCTGCGACGGGAATCATAGCCGACTGCTCTACAATGCAGGCGGCGGCAGCCTCAATCCCCCCAGCGCCGAGAACATCGCTTCGGGGATACATGCCATTAAAATGGAAGGGCAGGAAGTCTTTCGCCACGCCGTCGTCTCGATGTGCACGGCCCTGAAAAAGGCCCTCAAACAGACAGGACTGACCATCGAGGACATCGACCTGCTGATTCCGCACCAGGCCAACCTGCGCATCATCGAAGCCGTCGGCAAACGCTTCAAACTCCCGGAGGAGAAGGTCTTCGTCAATGTCGACCGTTACGGTAACACCTCGGCCGCCTCGATCCCCATTGCCCTCGACGAGGTCTTGCGCAGTGGGCGGGTCGAATCTGGGGCCCTGGTTGCCATGGTCACCTTCGGCGCCGGCTTCACCTGGGCGGCAAGCATCATCCGGATCTAGCAACGACGTTTCGCAAACAGGAGCAGCCCATGCTTACGGACTGGAACAGCAACCTCGAGACCGGGCACGATGAAATCGATGCACAACACCGAAAGCTGCTCGAACACTTCCAGCTTTTCAGCGACGCCTGTCGTAACGGCAAGGGCAAGCAGCAGATTACCGAGCTCTGCACGTTCCTCGAAAGCTACGTCGTTGAACATTTCGACAGTGAAGAGTCGCTGATGACGCGCTACAACTATCCCTTTATCACCACCCACCGCCTTGAGCACAAGGGGTTCACAGCCAAGCTGCGTCATCTCAAATACGAGGTCGTGCAGGATCGGATCACTTTGCCACTGATCATTGAAACGAGTGAAAACCTCCTGCGCTGGCTCCTCGAACACATCCTTAAAACCGACGTTCAGATGGCGGAATTTTTCAGGTCACAGACCCCATCCTGAGCAGGAACCCAGAAATAAAGTAAGTTTTTTTCAAAAAATCAACAATTTCCCTTGCATTTGTAAAGATTCCTCCGTTATGGTAGTCCCACTTAAGAACGTTTGTGTAAGTTTGGCTCCATAAAATGACACCGTGTCATCAGGAAATCGACGCACAGACCCTCTCTTGGGGTGTGTGTTTTTTATTACCAGCGGAGCAAAGTTACACAGCACAGAACAATCCCTGATCACAGGGGCATGGAGAAAAAGCAATGGCAGAAGGTACAGTAAAATGGTTCAACGACACCAAGGGTTTCGGCTTCATCGAGCAGGACAACGGTCCTGACGTGTTTGTCCACTTCTCGGCTATTCAGGGTGACGGCTTCAAGTCTCTCGCTGAAGGCGACCGCGTCTCTTTCGACGTTGTTGATGGCCAGAAAGGCCCCCAGTCGGCTAACGTGCAGAAGATTTAAGCTGAACAACTGCAGACTGTCCAGAAAGCCCCGCATTCTTGCGGGGCTTTCTTTTTTATCTCGACGAAAGGAAAATGATGGCTCGCAAACCGAATTACAACTTTGAAAAACGCCAGAAAGAACTCGCCAAGAAAGCCAAAAAAGAAGAAAAGCGTCAGCGCAAGTTGGAAAAATCCAAGGGCGAAGAGACCGACGAAGCCCCCGAAACACCTGAAGAAGACTAAACTAGACGTCTGTACCGAATCGGCCC
This sequence comes from Desulfuromonas sp., assembly GCA_002869605.1. Next base: position 13,226 of record PKUI01000096.1, read on the forward strand.
GCAAGAACACGCAGTTCGCCCCAAAGTCGACTGGCCACCGGACCAGGCTCCCGGCCACGCCTCCGTGCCACCCGGATCTCCAGCGGCATCACAACCTCAAAATCACGTATCTCAAGACGGACGAGATCTCCAGAATCGAGAGCATCCTGTACCAGGTGACGTTGCAGGCGCCCCCAACCTAGCCCGGCCAGGATAATCTCTTTCTTCGTCTGGTGGTCGTTCACGAACCAGCAGCGCCCTTCGTCGAGCAGACCGTAACTCCCCCCCGTATCCTGGCGGCTCGAATCCCTCACCACTACCTGGGCCAGTTCTCGAACCTGCGCCAGACTCAACATCCCCTCCGGAGCAAAACCGGGTGCAGCCACCGCCACCATCTCGGTCGTTAATAACTTAAACGACTCCAGGTTCATATCATCCTCGAACCATGGGGTGATCGCCAGATCGGCCTCACCCTGCTGCAACCTTTCCAGCGCACCACGAATCGTCTCTCCCAACAGGCTGAAACGGGTCGAGGGATAGCGCCGTTCACACCCCCCCAGGGTGCCGAGTAGTGCGGGCATGGGGCAACTCGCTTCAACAGCGACCCTGACCTCCGGTTCGGCGCCTGCCTCCAGCAGTCGTGCAAGGCCACGCAGTTCCTCAGCGTGCCCCAAAAGCTGACGTGCCTTGTGACAAAAAGCCTCACCTTCCGGTGTCAATTTCGCACGGTAGCTCTCGCGATCGAGCAGATTCAGGTTAAACTCTTCTTCAAGCTTGCGTATGCCGACGCTGACCGTCGGCTGGGTCCGCAACAGTGCCTCGGCAGCAGCCAACACACTCCCCGAGTCGGCAACCTGCACCAGCATGCGCAATTGTTCCAATGTCATAAGGCCTCCATATGCCCTCACACTCTATAGACAATAACTATCAAGTCAATGACTATTAAATATTATCTATCAATATAGTGTCCTGATAAACTGGCCACAAGTTCAAGAAAACATTCACAAACAGAAGAAAAGGAGTTTCCCCATGTTGAAACAGATCATACTCGCCGTTACCGGCCTCGTTTTTTCCGCTTCCCTGGCTGCAGCGAGCAGCTACACCATCGACCCGGTCCACTCCCAGGTCCATTTCACCATCCCGCACCTGATGGTCTTCAAGGTCCGCGGCGATTTCAGCGATTTTACCGGCAGCGTCGAGTTCGATGCTAAAAACGGAAAACTAACGAAAACCGAGGCAACAATCCAGATCGCGTCCCTCGATACGCGTGAACCGAAGAGGGATGAACATCTCAAGAGCCCCGACTTTTTCGCCGCCAACCAGCACCCGACTATGACCTTCACCAGCACAAAGGTCGAAGGAAATGGCTCTGACATGACCGTTACCGGCGACCTGACCATCCGTGGCGTCACCCGCGAAGTGACCCTTAAGGGCGGCTACCAGGGAAGCAACACGGATCCGTGGGGCAACGAGCGGATCGGTTTCGCGGCCGAAACAACCATCAACCGTCACGACTACGGCCTCAACTGGAACAAGGCCCTGGAGACCGGAGGCGTGGTGGTCGGCGAAGAGGTCGTCATCGGCCTCGAAATCCAGGCGATCAAAAACAAATAATCGGCAATCACTCAAAGGGGCGGATCAACATGGTCCGCCCCTACAGTCATGGAGCACGCCATGAAAATCGGGCATCTCCACCTCTAAGTTCGCAACCTCGAAAAATCTGAACGTTTTTACCGTAACCTGCTCGGCCTCAAGGTCATGGAACATGCCGTAACGGCATCGCTTTTCTTTCGGGCATCACCATGCACCACGAACTGGCGCTACAGGAAGTCGGCGAGCAAGCCTACCCCCCGGGCACTTCGACACCGGCACTTACCATATAGCCTTTGAAATTAAGGGCCGCCCCGAACTGGCGGTACTGGTGGAAAGACTGATGCGCACGGCATACAGGCTCCCTGGTCGATCATCGTATCAGCTGGGCGGCCTACTTCTCCGACCCGGACGGCCACGGTGTCGAGGCCTACTGGGATACGCGCGGCAAAGCGTTCGGGCAGGATGACTGGACGGGAGGAGATCGACCACTTAAACGGAGTCAACTCCACTAGGCATGAGATGAAGAGGATTCAGCCCGGGATTCCGAAAATCAAGACCCAGGGGTTGCGTCCCCTGACGCCGCCCTACTCTTTTGTCACGCCACAAAAGAGTAGGCAGAAAAGGGCGCCCGACCTCCTTGCCCGCCACAGAACGGCGGGTTCCCTCCGCAGCAACACTCCCCGCCGGGCCTTCGCCATTCGCTGCGCTCAACTCTTCGGCCTGTTTCGGCGTGAAGCGCCGCTGCTCCGGCTGCGTCACACGGGAAGGGGAAGATACTTTGACTGCTCCACGGCCTTTCCGGGGCTCCGTGCGCAGTCACCGAGTACCTGGATTTTAATCTTGCCGTCTGGCGAGCACGCGAGCCGGCTGGATTATAACTTCCGGCTAGCGAGGGCACCCGATCGTCGGGTGACGGAGTTCGGGGTGCCTTCTTTTGCTTACTTTTCTTGGGCAAGCAAGAAAAGTAAGGCGCTGCCGGGCGCACCCGGTGGTGTTGAATGTGGGGATGTTTCTTATGCTCTATGAACCACCGAACAAACCATAAAAAAAGCCCCTGGAGTTACACGCCAGGGGCTCGATTGTTAACGAAAAGCCTTATCAGACCTAGGCGTCTTCGCTGAACACCTCATCTGGAATTTCGAGCTGCTCGCGGGCCATCTCACGCAGCTTATACTTCTGCACCTTGCCACTCGCCGTCATCGGAAACGCCTCGACGAAAAACACGTACTTTGGTTTCTTGTACGAAGCGATCCGCTCGCGGCAGAAGTCCTGCACGTCCTCTTCCTTGATATCGGTTCCCTGCTTGGGGATGATGAAGGCACCGACGACCTCGCCATACTTGGCATCGGGAATCCCGACCACCTGCACGTCGAGAACCCCCTCCATGGTATAGAGAAACTCTTCGAGCTCGCGCGGATAGATGTTTTCGCCGCCGCGGATGATCATGTCCTTGATGCGCCCGGTGATGCGGTAGTAGCCATCTTCATCGACCACCGCCTGGTCACCCGAGTGAAGCCAACCGTCGTCGGTAATCGCCTGGGCGGTCTGCTCCGGCATGTTGTAGTAGCCCTTCATGATGTTGTAGCCACGGCAACACAACTCGCCGGTTTCGCCGACACCGCACTCATCACCGCTTTCGGGGTCGACGATCTTGACCTCGATCTCCGGTAGCGCCGCGCCGACGGTGCCGGTACGTTGGGCGACGGTGTCGTCGGTACGCGTCTGGGTGATCACCGGCGAAGCCTCGGTGAGTCCGTAGGCGATGGTGATGTCGGTGCAGTACATCTTATCCATCACCTGCTTCATAGTCTCCTCGGGACAGGGGGAACCAGCCATGATTCCGGTGCGCAGCGAGGAGAGGTCGAACATGTCAAACATCGGGTGGTCGAGTTCGGCGATAAACATCGTCGGCACCCCGTAGAGGGCGGTGCATTTTTCCTTCTGCACCGCGGCCAGCACCTGCAGCGGGTCGAAGACCTCGAGCGGCACCAGGGTGGTGCCATGAGCCAGCGCCGCCATCACCCCGAGCACGCAGCCGAAGCAGTGAAACAGCGGCACCGGCAGACAGAGACGATCCTTTTCCGTGAACTTCTGGCGCTCACCGATGTAGTAGCCATTATTGAGGATGTTGTAGTGAGTCAGCATCACCCCCTTGGGGAAACCGGTGGTCCCGGAGGTGTACTGCATGTTGACCACCTCGTGGCAGTCGAGCGAGGCCTTGATCTCCTCGAAGCGCTCGTCGTCGCTCTGACTGCCGAGCAGCAGCAGCTCACGGGTGTTGTACATGCCACGGTGCTTCTCCTGGCCGATGTAGATCACCGAGCGCAGGTTGGGGAACTTCTCGCTCTTGAGATGCCCTCGCTGGCAGGTGCGCAGCTCGGGAATCAACTCGTTGACGGTGTCGAGGTAGTTGTGGTCGCGGAAGCTATCGATGATCACCAGCGCGGCCAAATCGGCCTGCTTGATCACGTACTCGAGCTCGAAGCTGCGATAGAGGGTATTGATGGTCACCAGCACCGCGCCGATCTTGGCGGTGGCGAACATGAAGGTCAACCAGTCGGGGACGTTGCGCGCCCAGATGCCGACGTGATCCCCCTTGCCGATCCCGGTGGCGAGCAGCCCCTTGGCGAGGTGGTCGACCCTCTCGTTGAACGCAGTGAACGTCCAGCGCAGGTTGCGATCGGGGTAGACGATAAACTCGTTATCGGGGAGCCGCTTGACCTGCTCCTCGAAGTAGGCGCCGATGGTCTTATTGGTATAGGGCATAATCGACTCCCTCCCCTAGAACGGAGCGTAAACGACAGCCAGGATTTTTGCTGCACCGCCGGAGGCATGCACGTCGTGCGGCACGACCGAATCGTAGTAGATGCTGTCGCCAGCCTCGAGATTGTAGGTCGTCTGGCCGTAGTTGATCTCGATGTTCCCCTCAAGCACGTAAATGAACTCCTCCCCCTCGTGGGAAGAGAGCGGCGGCGCGGCACCGTCACGCGGCTGGACCTCGATCACGAACGGCTCCATGTGGCGATCCTTCTTGCCGGCGCCGAGGGTGTAGAAATCGAGGTTACTCTTGGTCGCCTCGGGGTCCTTCCCGGAGAAGCGGACCACCTGCGGCATATCGCTCCCCTTGATCATCACCGGACCGTCGTGAGGCTCATCGTCGAGCAGGGTTCCGAGACGTACCCCGAGAGAACGCGAGATGTTCATCAGCGGGGTCAACGAAGGAACCAGCTCGCCGGCTTCGATCTGCTCTATCAGGCTGACATGGCACTCGCTCTGTGCAGCGAGCTCCTCGCACGACATTTCGCGCATCTCCCTGAGCTGACGTACCTTAGCGCCGACTTTGTGTTCGATGGTCATGATGAGTGCCTCCTTGCAATCAAAATAAGTTGATTCATGATCTGTTTTCCCCGCAAACAATAAAGCCGACATTATCCCTTATTGAGATCAACATCGGCCGTATATCATTTTCTATAACGGGTCGTTTTTGGCATTGCCGTCCTCACGGGTTGTCTACCCGGCCCAAAAATAAGTCCCTAGTTGTAGCTCAAACGCCGGCAAAGTGTCAAACAGACACTTCTAAAACGATATTCTTTGCAACTTTTTTTAAATCCACCTGAAAAACCTCTAAACAAAAGCTATTCTATTAGGTAAGAATATTTCTTCAGCCTGACGCTGCATCGAATTCACCAGAGAGGGACAGACATGACCGACAACAGCCATGACCCCAAGGAAGTTGGACTCTACGAAAAGATCGCCGAACGCACCGCCGAACTGCTTGACGAAGGGAAAAAGACCTTTGACGAGGCACTGAAAAAGGCCCGCGAAGAAGCGAACAAAGCGGGCGACTATACCCGTGAGCAGGTTGACAAGGCGAGCGACTACATCAAGCGCGACCTCTCCGAGATCGGCAAACAGGCCGACAAAGCCAAGCAGACCCTCAAGGAGGTGGTGGAACCACAGCGGGTCGCTGTCGGCATGCAGAGCATTTTTACCCGCATCCTGATCGGCGCTGCCGACACCCTGGGTGACTGGGCCAAGAAAGCCGAGAGCAGTCTTGAATACAAGACCGGCGAGGTCACCAGCCCCGGAACCCTGACCTGCAAGGACTGCGGCGCCGAGATGAACCTGAAAACCACCGGGCGCATCCCCCCCTGCCCCAAATGCCACAAGACGGTGTTCCGCAAGTCGTATTGATGCGCAATATCTCCTAACCTCGAAGGGCCAGGCAATATGCCTGGCCCTTTTTGTTGGTTTATCAGAGGATAAAACAGCCACACCCAAAACCGCCGGGGGCGCCCGGCAGCGCCTTACTTTTCTTACATGCCCAAGAAAAGTAAGCAAAAGAAGGCACCCCGAACTCCGTCACCCGATGACCGGGTGCCCTCGCTATCCGGAAGTTTTAATCCAGCCGGCTCGCGTGCTCGCCAGTCGGCAAGATTAAAATCCCGGCACTCGGCGACTACGCACGGGGCCCCGGAAAAGCAGTAGAAACAATCAAGCCCCCCTTCCCCGTGTGACGCCGCCGGAGCAGCGACGCTTCACGCCGAAACAGGCCGGAGAGTTGAGCGCAGCGAATGGCTAAGGCCCGGCGGGAAGTGTTGCTGCGCAGGGAACCCGCCGCCCTGCGGTGGGCAAGGAGCCCGGGCGCCCTTTTCTGCTTACTCTTTTGGGGCGTCACAAAAGAGTAAGGCGTCGTCAGGGGGCGCAAACCCTGGGTTTAGATCCTAAAAAAGGGCTTTTCATCAGCCCTCCCGATAAGAGGCATAAGGCCCCCACGCCTGATGAACCGACATCACCTCGAGGGTGTTGATGTTGACATGCGCAGGACGCTGCACCGACCAGACAATGATCTCGGCGATATCCTCGCCGCGCAACGGCTCAAGCCCCTGGTAAACCTTGTCGGCCTGGGTCTTGTCCCCCTTGAAGCGCACGGTGGAGAACTCGGTTTCAGCCATTCCCGGCTCGATATTGGTGACGCGAACCCGGGTGCCAAGCAGATCGGCGCGCAGGTTACGCGAGAACTGCTGTACAAACGCCTTGGTGCCACCATACACGTTGCCACCAGGATAGGGCCAGTTGCCGGCGGTGGAGCCGAGGTTGACGATATGCCCACGATCCCGGTCCACCATCCCCGGCAGCAGCGCGCGGGTACAGTACATCACCCCCTTGACGTTGGTGTCGACCATGGTTTCCCAGTCATCGAGATCGACCTCCCAGGCCGGTCCGAGCCCCAGCGCCAGTCCGGCGTTATTGACCAGCACATCGACCGCGGCGAACTCTTCCGGCAGGCCACCGAGTACCTCGAGAACTTGATCTCGCTCGCGCACATCGAGCCGTTCGATGTGCACTGGCACCTTGGGCGACAGTTCGTCCTGCAACGTTTTAAGCGCGTCAATCCGTCGCGCAGCCAGTACCAGGCTTGCCCCTTGGGCGGCAAATGCTCTGGCCGTGGCCTTACCAAAGCCGGATGACGCGCCGGTAATGACAACCGTTTGAGCCATTGATCCCTCCCTGTCGAAAACCGTTATTAAAAGATCGACACCAGCCCCGCAACCATCGCGTAGCGTCCCAACTTGCCACATAGCACCGGCAGTATAAAACGTAGCCAGTGAACACGCAGCAGACCGGCAGCCAGGCACAGCGGGTCTCCGACCACCGGCAGCCAGGACAACAACAAGATCCAGTTCCCCCATCGTTCAAAGCGTCCCTCGGCACGACGACGAACCTCGCTGTCGATACGCAGGACCCGGGTCACCAGCCAGTCACTCCCCCAGACACCGATCCCCCAGGTGGTCAACGCGCCGAGACTGTTCCCAACGGTCGCCACCAGCACAACCGGCTCGGCACGGTAACCGTGCGCCAACAGCACGGCAAGCAACCACTCGGAGCCGAGCGGCAGAACCGTGGCGGCGAGAAAACTGAGTATAAACAGGGTCGGGTATCCCCAGGTGAGCAGCGCATCTTCCATGCAAAGTTACTATTCAGGAGCCAAAAACGGCTTTGAAAACAGCGGAGAAATCCTCGTTCCCCCACCCCGCTTCACGCGCCTTCAGAAAGGTCGCATTGGCACTAGCTGCCACGTAAAGTGCCTGGCGATACTCGTCACCTAGTTGCAGCGCCAGGCGCATGTCTTTCTGCATATGCTTGAGCGGGAAAGCGGTTTCGAAGCGCCCCTCTGCCATGGCCGGCCCCTTGAAACGAAACATCGGGTTGGCCAGCGCCCCGGCATCGAGAACCGCCAACACCTCCTCGGGAAGGAGCCCCGCCTTCTCGGCGAGGGACAATCCTTCGGCAAAGGCGGTCATCATGCCGCCCATGACCATGTTGACCACCAGCTTCATGCGCGCGCCACGCCCAGCCGCGCCATAGTAAAAAATCTCCTTGCCCATGACCTCGAGCAACGGGTGAACGTCGTTGTAAAGGTCTTCATCGCCACCACACAGGAACACCAGGGTACCGTCCTCGGCCGGTTTTTTGCTGCCAGAGACCGGGGCTTCGAGGAAATGTCCCCCGACCCGGGTAATCTCGAGACCGATCTTCACCGCGGTAGCCGGGTCAACCGTGGAGATGTCCACGTAGCCCTTGCCGGGCGCCATCCCCTTGATGACCCCCTGCGGACCGAAAACCACCACTTCGGCGGCGACCGGGTCGGCCAACATGGCGAAGGTTACATCGCATGCGGCCACCACCGTCGCCGGGTCAGAACCCTGATGAGCACCGAGCTCAAGTAATGGTTTGCACTTTTCGACAGAGCGATTCCAAACCGTCACGTCATAACCGGCCTTGAGTAGATTGGCCACCATGGCGCGCCCCATAATCCCAACACCAAGAAAACCGTATTTTGTCATTATATTCTCCTTGAAGAGGGCGTCGTTGACATCATGACAACATCCAGATTAGCGCTTAACTAACTTTGGGTCATGACTAGTTAAGCCCCCTCTGAGGCATGCTAAGCTATTGTCATGACAATGAAAAACAAGTACGCAAAAAGGGCGCGCATTTCTGAACGCA
>PKUI01000179.1 GCA_002869605.1 Desulfuromonas sp.
CTCTTCGCCACTGAAGATCTTATCGATATCGAGCAGGATGATAAACGCTTCCTCCTGCTTACCCATACCGACGATGAACTCGGCACGCAGCTGGCTGCCAAGCTTCGGCGGCGGCTCGATCTGTTCGCTGCGCAAATCGATGACCTCTTCGACCATGTCGCCGATGATGCCGACCTTGAGCTGTTCGTCGTTGAGGTTGATCTCGAGCACGATGATGCAGTTGTCCTTGGTGCGCGCGCCGCTGTCGATATTGAAGCGCTTGCGCAGATCGACCACCGGCACCACGCTGCCGCGCAGGTTGATCACCCCGAGCATGTAATCCGGAGCCTTAGGTACCTTGGTCACCTCGACAAAGTCGAGAATCTCGCGCACCTTGAGCACATCGATACCGAAGCTCTCCTGCCCCAGACGGAAGGTCAGGTACTGCCAGCTCTCCACGGCCTCCTGGGCCTGTCCCGTTACTTGCATCACGCTCTCCTCTCTAGAAATGCTCGAAGTCTCCATCGAGGTGGTCGCTGGAAGCCGAGCTGAGATGCTTATCGGGAAGCGCCGCCTGCGACGGACCATGAGTCGTCCCCGCAGCGGCCTGCTTTTGCGGCAACGCCTGCTGCTGAAAAGTGCTCTGCCCGAGGCGGAAGAAACCGATCGCCGCCGTCATCTGCTCGGCCTGGCTCGAGAGCTCCTCGGAGGTCGAGGCCATCTCTTCGGAACTCGATGCGTTCTGCTGGATGATGGTATCGAGCTGCTGGATCGCACCGGCGATCTGCTCGGCGCCAGCGTCCTGCTCGATACTCGCCGCGGCGATCTCCTGCACCAGCTCGGCGGTACGCTGGATGTTCGGCACCATCGCGGAGAGCAGCGTGCCGGCATTCTCCGCCACATCGACGCTGCTCACCGACAGTTCGCTGATCTCGGCTGCGGCCAGCTGGCTCCGTTCGGCGAGCTTGCGCACCTCGGCGGCGACCACCGCGAACCCCTTGCCCTGCTCACCGGCACGTGCCGCCTCGATGGCGGCGTTGAGCGCCAGAAGATTCGTCTGCCGCGCGATCTCCTCGATGATCATGATCTTGTCGGCGATCGACTTCATCGCCGACACCGTGTCCTGCACCGCCTGGCCACCCTGCTCGGCGTCCTCGGCCCCCTTGAGTGCAATCTTCTCGGTCTCCTTGGCGTTGTCGGCGTTCTGGCGGATATTCGCGGTCATCTCCTCGATGGAACTCGAAGCCTCCTCGGCGCTGGCGGCCTGCTCGGTCGCCCCTTGCGAGAGCTCTTCGGAGCTGGCGCTCATCGCCTGGCTGCCGGCCGAAACCTGCTCGGCCGCGCCCTGCACCGTGCCGACCACGTCGCGCAGGTTCACCACCATCCCCTTGAGGGCAAGCAGCAGTTCATCTTTGCTAGAGCGCTCGATCACGTCGACGCCGAGGTTGCCGTCGGCAACCTCCTTGGCCACCCCGACCACTTCGCGGGTCGAATGGACCATCTTCTCCATCGCCTTGAGCAGCTGCCCGACCTCGTCGCTCCCCGGGGCCTCGATGGTCATGCTGACATCCCCCAGCGCCATGTGATCGGCCACCGCCACCGCACGATTCAGCGGCGCAACGATACTGCGGGTGAGGAAGTAGGCGAAACCGGCACCGAACAGGACCGCACCGACGAGCAGCGACCACATCAGGGTCTTGGACGAGTCGGCCGAAGCGACGATCGCCTGCTCCTTGGCGGCTCCAACCTCGGCGGCAATATCCTCAATCTCCTCGACGTCTTCGAGCGCCTGGTCGGCGAACCCTTTGATCTCGACCAGCTGCTTTTCGATCAGCTGGTTCTGCTGCACCAACTCGGCAAACGTCACGCGGTATTTTTCGAGCGAGCTGTCGATGCGATTCTTGGCGCCACTGCCGAGGGTCGAGGCGGAAACCGCCGCGCGCAACTGCTTGAGGACCGCGGCGTTCTGCTGCAGGTACTTGTCGTCGAGGCGCAGCATGTAGTCCTTCTCGTCGCGGCGCATCGTCAGGTAGAGGACTTCGGCCTCGCGCAGGCCATTCTGCTCCAGAGCGGCCTCCACCTCGTGGGCGGCGTTACGAAACTCGCCCTTTACCCCCAGCGTCTCATCAAGACCTCTGCGCTCCATGGCGGCGGCCAGCTCGGCAAAACCGGTGCGGTAACGATCGAGGCCCGCCTTGATCTCCTGCGACTTCTCGACCACCCGCGAATCGACACCGAGGGCGATGATCTCGTCGGCAAGCTCCTTGCCCTGCTCGATGTGGCCATTCAGAACCTCGACGTATTTCATATCGGCCCGCGCCATGAAATCTTTCTCGCGGCGCCGCACCTGCAGCACCTCGGCACCGAGCTCGTTCGCATTGATATTGGTATCCTGGTACGCCTTGAACTCGACCCCGTACTCGCGGGTCACCTTGCCAAGTTGCAGGACCCCGATGATCCCGAGGATCAGGGTCAGCGCCAACACCAGGCCGAAACCGGCCGCCAGTTTAACTCCAATTTTCATATCCATCCTCCCATTTGGCTTAGTTTGATTCCGCCCACATCGGAGCCCTACCGGAAAAATAGTCTCCGAACACACAGGGTTTGATCTAACTTCATGGTGTAACTTCATTACACACGACATGCCAAACCCTAAATATCCTAACAACTCACTAACAAAAAGCTAACAAATGCCTAACATTGCTAATTTTATTTTTTTTAATAATTGTCACTGAGGGATGTTATGCGCATGCCTCTTGGAAAAATCATTGTCCGAAACCGAGTACGCGCACCCGACCCGGCACACCTGTGTCACACTTTGATTCACACCTGGCACAAAAAAAGGGAGACCGCGAACGGTCTCCCCACCTGGGAGTAAATGCAGAAGTATGGTTACGAGGAACTATTCTCCGGCGGCCTGCACCAGGCTCAGCTCCTCGTCGCTGAAGATCTTGTCGATATCGAGTAGGATGATTAAACGTTCGTCCTGTTTGCCCATGCCGACGATAAACTCGGCACGCAGCTGGCTGCCGAGCTTCGGTGGCGGCTCGATCTGCTCACTGCGTAAATCGATGACCTCTTCGACCATGTCACCGATGATGCCGACATTGAGCTGCTCGCCATTGAGCTTGATCTCGAGCACGATGATGCAATTATCCTTGCTCCGTTCGCCGCTCTCGATGGCAAACCGCTTGCGCAGATCGACTACCGGCACCACGCTGCCGCGCAGGTTGATCACCCCGAGCATGTAGTCCGGGCTTTGGGGAACCTTGGTCACATCGACAAAGTCGAGGATCTCGCGCACCTTGAGCACGTCGATGCCGAAGCTCTCCTGCCCGAGGCGGAAGGTCAGGTACTGCCAGCTCTCTATGGCCTGTTGCGTTGCTTGCATGGCAGCTCCTTTTTAGAAA
>PKUI01000036.1 GCA_002869605.1 Desulfuromonas sp.
CGACAACCCCGCCTCGCACCGCCTGCAGCTGCAAACCCTGCAGGCCCTGCAACAGCGCTGGCCGGGCAACGTCGCCCTCGGCATGGAGATGTTCACCCCTGCCCAGCAGGAAACCCTCGATGCCTGGACAGCCGGCGAGCTGAGTGAGAAGGAATTCTTGAAACGGGTCGAATGGTTCAAGGTCTGGGCGATGGACTATGACCTGTATCGCGATCTTCTCGACTATGCGCGCGAACATAAAATCCCGGTCGTCGGACTGAATGTCAACAAGGAGCTACGGCGCAAGGTGGGAAGGACCCCGCTCGAGGAACTCGACCCGGAGACCCGCGCCCGGCTGCCGGAGATGGATTTTAACGACCCCTACCAACGCGGCCTGGTCGAGGCAATTTACGGCGGTCATAACGCCGGCAAGGCGATGCTCGACGGCTTCCTGCGCGTGCAGACCCTGTGGGATGAGAGCATGGCCGAAAACGCCGCCAACTACCTCACCAGCGACAAGGGCCAGGGCAAACACCTGCTGATCGTCGCCGGCGGTAACCATGTCCGCTACGGCTTCGGCATTCCACGCCGCTTGTTTCGCCGCCTGCCACTAAGCTATGTCACGCTCGGCGGACGTGAAATCGTGATCCCGCAAGACAAGCAGGACCGCCAGATGGACGTGACCCTGCCGAAATTCCCCTTCCCCCCCTACGACTACCTGGTCTTTACCGAGTACGAGGACCTTCCCGATGCCGACAACAAGGTCAAGCTCGGCATCCATTTCGAAGAAACCGACGAAGGTCTGGAGATCAAGAAGGTGATCAGCGGCTCGGCCGCCGCCAACGCCGGCCTGCAGGAAGGCGACCTGCTTACCTCGATGGATGGCGAACTACTCGCCGAACGCCACGACTTGATCTACCCTTTAAGCCTTAAACGTCGCGGTGACATTATATCCCTCGGCCTCCAACGCGACGGTTCGGCACTCGTCCTCGAGGTGACACTCATCCCCCTGAGGATGCAGCACCCACCAGAGTAGCCCCATTGCCGCACTCTAAATAAGGCAAAACAAAGCGAAAACAACACATATTTCCAGCTACTTGGCCGAGAGTGCCGCCAAATAATCGTCTTGTCCGGCACACACCGTCCACCCAGGTCCGTCAACCGCACCGCGGCGATTTTTTTATTTAGTTTTATAAGCGCGCCAAGCTACCGTAACGACATTACTCCAGCCCAAGTGCATACACTTGCCCAAGCGCCAACTACAACAGACAGCAAATTGGCATCAAGTTTGCTCAACTCAATTCATTAAAGGGCCAGCCAAACGGACATTCGCGACTGCCATGTTATGAGCAAGAGGGGATCAACCCTGGACTTCAAGGAGGAAGCCATGATCTCGACGCATCAGACCACGGAAGCCTGCCCGCCGAAACAGTCCCACCTCACAAAACAGGAAGGTCCACAGGATCAACCGTATGCCATTATCTGGCGCAACGGCGTGGAGCTTCAACTGTTCGAAAATGAAGACGGTGATTTTTTCACCGCCTGAAAGAACTCAACAATAGGCGGGCCCACCTTCGACCAAGGTGGGCCACCATATTTCCTGAACAGTCTGAGTCCAGCCTCGTCGAACAGAAGTACCAGGTTCGCAAACACGACCGATGCGTCGAAACTCGGATCATCACGATAGACCGTGGTGTTCCCGGTAGCGGTTTCGGTAAGGTAGTTTTCTACCTCGCCCCCTCAAGCAAAGAAACCAAACCCGGCACACCTGCCGTCAGTCGCCACTACCGCTAAACAGATTCCTAGCAGGGCAATGCTCGCCAATATCTTCTTCACGGCCCACCTCCTCCGCGAGGACATATAAGCTCATCACATTATAAACCGACCTCATCTACCAACATGCTCTGCCGGTTGACAAACATCCCTACAATGATTAGTTTTTCGGACAGTCCTCACCGCCCCCAAGGAGATACAATAGATGTCCGATGACAATAAAGTTCACGAACCGAAACCGGAGTTCGACCCGAGCGTCGAAGATATACGCAAGGTGATCGAGGAGCATGCCGAGCAGAGCAGTCTGGTGGTCGCTTCCGACATTCTTCCCGCGGGTCTACCAATCATCCCCTTGCGCCCCCGCCCGGCCTTCCCGGGTCTGGTTGTCCCGCTGGCCCTTAACGGCAAGGCTCAGGTCACCGCCCTGCATCACGCCATGGAACATCATACCCAAACCCTCGGTCTGGTGATGGTCCGCGATCTCGACCGGGAAGACAGCGCCGAGAACCTGCATCCGGTCGGGGTAGCTGCCAAGATCCTGAAAGTGCTGCATGTCGAGGAAGAGAGTGCCCACCTGATGGTCTCGGCCGTGGAACGCTTCACCCTCGAAGAGTTGAACGACAGCGGACGCCTGCTCTACGGACGGGTCCGCTACCAGCGCGCCGCGGAGTTGTCGGTCAACGAGGAGCTGCGCGCCTACTCGATGGCGATCATTTCGACCCTCAAGGAACTGGTACAGATCAACCCGCTCTACAGCGAGGAGATCAAGCTGTTTCTCAATCGCGAAAGCATGGAAGACCCGGGCCGTCTCGCCGACTTCGCCGCCAACCTGACCAGCGCCGACGGCCAGCTGCTGCAGGAGATCCTTGCCACCTTCGATGTGCGCAAGCGGATCGACAAGGTGCTGATACTGCTGAAGAAGGAACTCGAGGTCTCACGCCTGCAGTCCAAGATCAGCAAGAAGATCGAGGAGAACGTCTCGACCCAGCAACGTGAGTTTTTCCTCAAGGAACAGCTCAAGGCGATCAAGAAGGAGCTCGGCCTGGAGAAAGAGGGAAAGACCAGCGAGCTCGAAAAATTCGAGGCACGCCTAAAAGATCTGACCCTCAACGAAGAAGCGCAACACGCCGTCGAAGACGAGATGGAGAAGTTCGCCCTGCTGGAACCCTCCTCACCCGAATACAACGTCTCGCGTAATTACCTCGACTGGCTGACCATCCTGCCGTGGGGCAAGCACAGCAAGGACTCCTATTCGCTGCAGCGCGCCCGCAAGGTCCTCGATCGCGACCACTACGGGCTCGAGGACGTCAAGGAGCGGATCCTCGAGTTCATCGCCGTCGGCAAGATGAAGGGGGACATTGCCGGCTCGATCCTTTGTCTGGTCGGCCCACCGGGTGTCGGTAAAACCTCGATCGGCAAGAGCGTCGCCTCGGCGCTCAACCGCGAGTTCTACCGTTTCTCACTCGGCGGCATGCGCGACGAAGCCGAGGTCAAGGGGCATCGCCGCACCTATATCGGCGCCATGCCGGGCAAGTTCATCCAGGCGATGAAAACCGCCGGCACCGCCAACCCGGTGCTGATGCTCGACGAA
Organism: Desulfuromonas sp.; assembly: GCA_002869605.1. The sequence continues at coordinate 3,344 of PKUI01000036.1, forward strand.
ATCGAC
>PKUI01000074.1 GCA_002869605.1 Desulfuromonas sp.
ACCCGGTGACAGGGGAAGTTCTCGGAATAACCCGGGATCTGCGCGGGGTGGTACGTATTGTGCGCATGGAGGAAAACTTTGCTTTCGGAGTGCCGGTGTCGGGAGAGGGTTTTCAACGTGGCGAAAGTGTGAAGCGTTATGCACGTATTCCTGCCGTGACCGAAGGAGACATGTCGTTGACGGCAAGAATCCAGCAGGAGCTTCCTGCCCTGGACTGGGGGGCGGAAAAGCCGCTGCTCCGTTTTCGGGCAGAAGGCGGCAAGCTGAGCGTCGTTGATGACCGCGATATCCCTCTGTATGCTTACACGCTCCCTGCGCCTCAAGTACGTCCCACGGTAACGTCTGTGGTTGCACCCTCGCCCGACGCAATGTCTGCTCAGAAGGGTTCCTCCGGTGCGATTGTGAAACGCGAGCAAGCGCAACAGGACGGGATGTGGAGAAGCAGGGCGTTAAAAGAGGTTCCGGTTGGCATTGCGGTTGCCGATGTCGACGGGGATGGTCTGCAGGAAGTTGTTCTGCTGGGTGAAGAGAAGCTCGTGGTCCAAAGAGTTGAGGGCGGTACTTTGAAGAGGCTAGCCGAGGTCGAAGTGAGCGGCACAATGCAAAGTCTCGACGCGGCCGATCTCGACAAGGATGGAAAAGCCGAACTCTACATCACGGCAAACTCTGCAAATGGCGATCTCTCGTCACAGGTGTTCAGTTTTACGGAGAAGACGCTCAAGCCGGTAGCCGAAAATCTCTCCTACTATTTCCGGGCCGTGACTCTGGCAGATGGAAAACGCAAGCTTTTGGGTCAGAAAATGGGGCAAGAGGACGATTTTCTCGGGCCGGTATTCGAGGTGGAAGCCGTGGCTGGCAAGCCGCTCGCAGGGGCAAAGATTGCCTGGGACGACGACCTGGAGCTCTACGGCACGCAGCCGATGAGCTACAAGGGCGAGCTTCTCTACGGCCGCCTCAGCCCTCAGCAGGAGTTGCTTCAGGCTGTGGCCGCCACAGGCGAACGGCTCTGGGAGAGTGCCGAGCCTTTCGGTGGTCGCGACGGGTATATCCCGCGCCCTGAAAAGGGCAGCGGCGCGCGCTCAGACAGTGTCGTACGTTGTTACTTTTTGCCGGCGCGCATGGAAGTGGGGACTGCCGGAGAGCTCCTGGTTCCCCTGAACGACGGCTCACGAACGTTTGAATGCAGTCGCAGCTTCAAGAACAGTCGTGTTACGGCTTATGCCTGGGACGGGTTCAGTTTTAACGAACTGTGGCATACCGCCGAACAGAACGGTTACCTTGCCGATTTTGCCATTGGCGATGCCGATAACGACGGCAAGCCGGAGATGGTTCAGGCGGTAATCTACAGCAGCGGCTGGTTCGCCAGGGATTCGGCCGCGGTGCTGGTTATTGAGTTGCCCTGACCCTGATGAAAACAGATAAAGAAAAAGGCCCGGAGAGTTCCGGGCCTTTTTTTATTCGAGATGTTTGGCGATGGTTTCGCAAAGCACTTTGAGTTGTTCAAGGTCCTTGTCGTTGAAGTTTGGGATGTCGACTGATTCCTTGTCGCCCTTGCGCGAAATCTGAACGGCCCCATAAGGCTCGCTATCCCCTACCAGCGGCGCACTGAGAATTTTCTGGATCGGCATCGGCTTGCCCTTCTCCTTATCCAGATGTACGACTTCGAAAACACCGGTATGCCGCGCCGAGGTGAAGTCGTTGTTTAGGAAGGCTTTATTTTCCCTCACGGTGCGGGCAGCAAGCGAGTCATGTGAATTGAGGGGAACAAAGCCGACCTTCTGAAGTTTCTCCGGCCACAAAAAGTTGAGCACCGTCCCATCCTTGAGCCTGAATAACGCCACTTCGTCCTCGCTGACCTGAAAAACCTTGGCCAGCGCCTTGGCCGCCGAAGAGATACGTGACGGGATGTCTTCCAGCCCGGCAAGATGCTGATCGAGTTGTGTACAGTAGTCTCTTAATGTCCCCATGAGAGCCCTCCAGCAGGCAATTTGCAATTAGTACGTTTTAGCACAGCTACAAGAAGTGGTCAAAATAAGAGATTGACAAGCGCAGGAGCGGGTCGTTAGCGTTAGTGCTATTCAGAGATAAACGATAAGGAGATCAGTCGATGACCACGGAGATATTGCCGAACTGGAACCTCGAACGACTCTACTCGGGTCCAGTCGATGCACAGATAAAACATGACCTGGAGAAGGTGGTCGCCGATGCGGCTTCATTTCGTGACACCGCGGAGCCAAGGTTCAAGGGGAAGATCAGCGCCGAGGATTTGGCGCAGTTGTTGAGCGAGTACGAAGATTTACAGAAAAAAATACTGAAGCCGTACATGTTTGCACAGCTCTACCATGCTGCCGACAGTAACGCTGACGGTGCTCGCGCGCTGATGAACCAGGTACGGGAAACCTGGAGCGAAGTATCGGAGCAAACGCTGTTCTTCGAGCTCGAACTGATGAGACTGCCTGAAGATGTCTTCAGCGGCCTCTGTAGTCATGAAAGGCTGCAACCCTACAGGCATTATCTGAAACACCTGCATGAATACACACCCTACATGCTGAGCGAGCAGGAAGAAAGGGTGATCAAGCGTAAAGACTTAACGGGCAAGGACGCCTTTGTGCAGCTCTATGACGATATCACTTCGGAGCTGAGCTTCAGTTACTGCATGCCGGGTGAAGAGAGCGAACAAGAGGTGAGCGGTGAAGAGCTGCTCGCGCTTTTATATCATCCTGACGGAGATGTGCGGGAAGAAGCCTTTACCGTGTTTCTGACAGAACACGCGAAACAGTCGACAGCGATGACGGCTTGTTTTAACAACCTGCTGCTCGATCATCGACGCGAATGTGATTTGCGTAATTATCCCGACATCATGATGCCGACGCACCTCGACCAGGAGACCGATCCCCGGATGATCGAAGCCCTGATGTCGGTTACCGAACAAAACTACAGCCTGGGCCAGGAATATTTTGCACTGAAAAAAGAGCTGCTTGGGCTGGAGGTGATGAAAAACACCGATATCTACGCGCCGCTTGATCAGAGCCCGCGAAATTATGCGTTTACAGAAGCGAAAGCCCTTGTGCTCGAGGCGTTTCATGCCTTTGCACCGGAGCTCGGTAATGCAGCGGAAAAATTCTTTGAGGAACAGCGGATCGATGTTCCCCCGAAGCCGGGTAAAAGCAGCGGAGCGTTCTGCCAGGGGATGATGCCGGGTGAACTGCCGTATGTGCTGGTCAATTATACCGGTAACCTGCGCGATCTCTCGACCCTGGCACATGAGCTGGGACACGGGGTTCATTTCGCCCTGGCTCAAAAGCAGAATCTCTATCACTACCAGGCCTCGCTGCCGTTTGCAGAAACGGCGAGCGTGTTCGGTGAAATGCTCTTGACCCGCCATCTACTGCAACGCGAAACCGACCCACAGATCCGTATCGCCCTGCTGTGCACCAAGCTGGAAGAGATTATCGCGACCACCATGCGTCAGAACGTGTTGACCCGTTTCGAACTGGCAGCACATAAGGAGCGAGCCGAAGGCCTGCTTTCGCCGGAGCGATACGGAGAGCTCTGGTGGCAGGAGAATGCCAAGCTGTTCGGTGAGCAGATCGAGATGATCGAGGCCTACCGTTGGGGGTGGAGTTATATCAGCCACTTTATCCACGCGCGCTTCTACTGTACGTCGTATGTTATCGGTGAACTGCTCGTGCTGGGTCTTTATCAGCGTTACCTGGAACAGGGTGAGGAGTTTGTGCCGAAATACCTTGAACTTCTGGCGCGGGGAGGGAGTGCTGCGCCCCGCGAGCTGCTCGCACCATTTGCCATCGATTTGTCGGAAGCCGATTTCTGGCAGCAGGGTTACAATCTGGTCGGTGAGATGTTGTCGGAATTGAAGCAGGTCATAGCGGCTTCGAGGTGACGTCAGGCGCCAGGCCCGGAGTATAGATCGAGTCCCAACTCGCGCCATTTTTGCCGGATTTCATCGGCGCTCCATTCTCCCACATGACGGAACATCTCCTTGCCGTTGATATCGTAGAAGATGAGGGTCGGAACCATGTGCACGTTCAGGTTGCGAGCCTCGGCGGGCTGTTTAACGATATTGAGGGTCTCGATCTTGAGCCGGCTGGCATCAAGCGATCGCAGCTTCTTGAGTTCGCTGTTGACGAATTTACAGGCGTGACAATCGGGAGACGTAATCTGAAGCAGGGTCGGCAGGGTTTGGGCGAAAGCCGCGTTCGATGACATCATGCATAAAAATATGGTCAGGAATAGTTTCTTCACGTCAGCACGTTGAAATCCCGTCAGGCTAGAAGTCGAGCTTGAAAAAGTCCCTGGCTTCAAGACGCTCTTCGTCGAGAGCAAACTTTTTCGGTGCTGTTCCCGGGGCAAAAACCTCGATCAGGGCGCCTTCGGTGTCTTCGGTGACGAGCAACCCGGTTTCCGGATCGATCGGCCGGAACTCGATCGAATCGGGTACCGGGAAGTTCGCGACGGGGACCCCTTCGAGAGCCTTGAGCATGAAGTCGACCCAGGCGGGCGCAGCGGCGCGCGAACCCGTTTCATGTTTTCCGAGAGGTTTTTCGATATCGTATCCGACCCACGAAATTGTCACCAGCTGCGGTACGAAACCGGCAAACCAGGCATCCTTGAGGTCGTTGGTGGTTCCGGTTTTTCCTGCAGCGGGGCGTCGCAACGCCTTGGCCCGCCAACCGGTTCCGTGGCGCACGACACTCTCCATCAGGTTGGTCACCAGGTACGCCGTTTCCGGTGAGATAACCCTCTCCGGTGTCTGGCGAATCAGGCGTTGTCCCTCCTGCGGGCCCTCGGGGAAATCGGCGGGATCGACCGATTCGAGGATGCGGCCGTCACGATCAACGACCTTGGTGATGTAGGTCGGAGTGACACGTACACCGCCGTTGGCGAACACCGCGTAAACCGTTGCCAGCTCCAGCGGCGTCACGGCCGTCGAACCGAGCGCCAAAGTCAAGTCTTTCTCGATCGGCGAGGTGATGCCGAGCTTCTGGCAATAGTTGGCCGCGTAGGAAACGCCGATATCTTCGAGGATCTTGATGGTAATGATATTGCGTGACTTGGCCAGTCCCTGGCGGAATGTGGTCGGGCCGTACCACTCTTTCTCGTAGTTTTTCGGCTTCCACTCGAGGCGTTCGCCATCTTCCTTGCGTTCCCGGTAGATGAGGGGTGTGTCGAGGATGATCGAAGAGGGGGTATAGCCCTTGTCGAGTGCGGCGGCGTAGATCAGGGGCTTGATGGCTGAACCGGGCAGACGCTTGGCCTGGATGGCGCGATTGAACTGGCTCTTGAGAAAATCGTAGCCACCGACCATGGTCTTGACATGACCGGTGTGGGGCGCAATCGCAACCAGCGCGCCCTGGGCCAGGGGTTCCTGGGTCAGCCTGAGAACGAGGGGACCTTCTTTTGGAATACTTTCCAGTTCAACCTGCAGCAGGGAAAGCAACGGCAGGCGTGCAGCGGTACGACCCTCGGCGAGTTCAAACTCGGCCCCGGCCTTGACCACGCGTACCGGTGCTGCCCAGTGCTTGGAGGTGATGACGATTTCTCCGGTCAACTCTCCGAGTTGGACCTCGAGAACCAGGTTTCGGCCGTCGTAGCGATGCGCCAGCAGCAGGCCGGTGTAGCTCTCGCCGATCTGCAGAGGTTCTTCGATAAACTGCTCTGTCTGTTCAGCGATAAATGCGTCGACCTCTTCTTCGGTCAATTGCTGTTGAGGTGGCTGAAGTCCCTGGCGTTTGTCATAATTGCGCAGATTTTCGCGGACAGCGTTTTGGGCAGTCGCCTGCATATCTGCGTTCATGGTGGTGTGGACTTCGAGACCACCGGTGTAAAGCAGTTAGTCACCGTAGGTGGTTTCAAGGTAACGTCGCACCTGCTCGGTAAAGTATCCGGCACCGTCGATATAGTTACGTTGACGAGGCTGGATTTCGAGCTCTTTGGCGAAGGCGGTATCTGCATCCTGTTGGGTAATGTATCCCTCTGTCACCATACGGGTGAGGACATATTTCTGACGGTTCTTGGCCCGTTCGTAATGGCGATAGGGAGAGTAGCGGCTGGGAGCCTGGGGCAGTCCGGCAATCATGGCCGCTTCAGCCAGCGTCAGTTCATCGACATTCTTATCGAAGTAGTTCTCGGCAGCCGCCTGAACGCCATAGGCACGATGCCCAAGATAGATCTGGTTGAGGTATAAATGGAGGATTTCTTCCTTGGCGAGGTGTCGCTCCATGCGCCAGGCCAGGATCGCCTCACGAAACTTACGCGAAAAGGAGCGCTCGGATGACAGGAAGAAACTTTTCGCTACCTGCTGGGTGATGGTGCTGCCGCCCTGGCGGATACCTCCGGCCTTGATATTGGCGATCGCGGCGCGGAAGATGGAAATGATATCGATGCCCTGATGTTCGAAAAAATTGGCATCCTCGGCCGAGACGAAGGCCTGGATCAGTTGCCGGGGCATCTCGTCAACCGGTACGACAATGCGGCGCTCCTTGAAATACTCGGCAATCAGGGTTCCATCGTCGCCCAGTACACGGGTAATAATGGGCGGGCGATAGTCGTCGAGAGTTTCAACTTTCGGCAGGCTGCTCGAAACAACCAGGTAGGCTGTCAGCAGGCAGACACATATGGTGAGTGCTCCTCCGGCAAGGATAAAACCGGCGGCACGTCCTAATTTGCGGATGTCCATGAGATATATTCCCTCGGAAAATTGATCAACGCGTAGTTATAACATGTGCAAAAAAGGAGGGGCAACCGTTTTGCGGGAAATGGATGTCAGCTGGCCAGGCAGGTTTTATTGCGCCCTTTTCGCTTGGCTTCGTAGAGCGCGTCGTCGGCGGCGGTAATAATGGCGGTGGGTGTTTTGCCGTCCTCGGGGAAGGTGGCGACTCCGATGCTGATGGTGACTTTGCTCTGGGGTTGCGAATCACGTCCCTCAAAGGGGTGTTCGGCGATAATTTTGCGGATATCCTCGGCGAGATCTCTGGCGATATCCTTGGTTGTTTCAGGGAGGATGACAACAAATTCCTCGCCTCCGTAGCGGGCCAATACGTCGCTGCGTCGCAGTCGGCCACTGACAAGTTCGGTAAGGTTGCGCAACAGGGTATCGCCTTTCGGGTGGCCGTGGCTGTCGTTGTAGAGCTTGAAGTCGTCGAGGTCCATGAACAGCAACGAGTAGACATGGTTATGACGCTGTGAGCGGTGGGTTTCGGTAATCATCGCATCGTGGAAATAACGGTGATTGTAGAGACCGGTGAGTCCGTCGCGAATCGCCAGCTCATGGAGCAGGGCATTGGCCTCTTCCAGGGCTGAATTCTTTTCGCGCAGCTCTTCAACCAGGCGACGATTCTCACGCTCCAGCTGAACCTTGGCCAGGGCGCGGGAGGCCAGCGATGCAATCAGGTCGAGGCTCTCAAACGGTTTCAGCAGGTAATCATAGGCCCCAGTGCGCAGGGCGGTAATCGCCGTTTCGAGGGAAGCGTGGCTGGTGATGATGATGACTTCGGTCTGCGGGTAGTCCTGTTTGATGTTTTTGAGCAGCTCGATGCCACTGATGCCCGGCATGACAATGTCGCAGAAGATCAGGTCGAAAGGCTGCTCCTGGAAGATATCAAGCGCTTCAGTGGCATTGGCCGCGCACTTGACCTGGTAACCCTCCTCTTCAAGGACTTCGCTCAGCACCAGGCGCAGCGAACTTTCATCATCGACAACCAGGATACGATCGGCATCTTTTCTCATGGGTTTCTTCTCCATGGGGCATTTAATCTTTTTTTTACCCGTTTCGTCAATCAGCTTTTTTCTGAGCTTTTCTGGCGGAGCTCCTGCGTCCGGAGGAACATGGCAGAACAATTGTGAAGGTGCTGCCGACATTGGGGGTGCTTTCGACATCAATCGTGCCGCCATGATTCTGGATGATACCGAAACTGACGGAGAGCCCGAGGCCCGTCCCCTGACCGGCGGCCTTGGTTGTAAAGAAAGGCTCAAAGATGCGTCTCACCAGGTCGGGAGACATGCCAGGACCGTTGTCTTCGACCGCGACCAGGATCCGGTTGTTCCCCTTGAGTCGACTGGACACCTTCACCTCGCCCGGTTTGCCTGCCATTGCCTGTTGGGCATTGATCATCAGGTTCATCAGCACCTGCTGCAGCTGGTTGGCGTTACCCTCCAGCATCGGCAGGTTGTCTGATAACCTGATCGTCAGATTAACGTCGCTGATCTGCAACTGGTGTTCAACAATTTCACAGGCGTCCCGAATAACGCTGTTGATGTTGACATGATAATAGTCGACCTCTTCCTTGCGGGCAAAGCGCAGCAGGTTGTCCATAATCATCTGGCAACGCTTGGTCTCTTTTTCGATGAGCGAAAGGTTGCGATACAGGACCGAGTCATGTTCGGTCTTGCGCAGGCATAACTGCGCCAGCCCGAGGATCCCCGCGAGCGGATTTTTGACTTCGTGGGCAATACCGGCCCCGAGTTGTCCGAAGGCCGCCATTTTTTCGGACTGGACCAAGGCGGCCTGGGTCTGTTTCAGGGCCTTATCCCGACCGTCGAGTTCTACGGCCATGGTGTTGAATGATTGGGCCAGCTCGCCGATTTCATCGCGTGACGAAGGTGTGACGTTGATGTCAAAGCGCCCCTTGCCGAGCTCCTGGGTGGCCAGAGAAAGGCGTTCGAGAGGGCGGGTGATCAGGCGCGACCAGGCCAGGCTCAAAAGCGCCGCCAGCGACAGCAGCAGCAGCGAAATATAGAGCATGTTGGTGAGCAGGTCGCGTGTTGTCAGGAAGATCGCGCTGCGCGGAACCTGGGCGACCGCGGTCAGGCCGGCCAGTTCGACCGGTGCGAGGCCGGTGATCATGGTTTTACCCTCGCGGTCTAGTTCGACGACCCGGCCATAGCGCTTGTCGCGGATTTCTTGCTGCAGCGACGTTGAGATGGCGCGCTGCTCAACCGGCAGCACCGCACCGGTTTCAGGGTGGGTCAGGAAGTTGCCGTTGCGGTCGGTGATAAACACCTGGAAAATAGAGGTCTGCTGGTGCAGTTCTATCAGTCGGTCAGGATGGATCATCGCTCCGACCAAAAGGGAGCGACGCCCCTTGTCGACGCTGATATTAAAGGCCAGGGTGATGTTCGGCAGGTCGCGACTGAAGGTGCTGTTGACAACGTACAGCTCTCCTTCGGGAAAGTTCTTTTCAGAGAGAGGAAAGCGGAGACGGACATCATCGATATGGCGACGGTCCAGACCGGCATTCTTCAGTATCTGCGCGTCGAAAATGGTAACCGGTTCGCTGTTGTCGGGATACAGAGCAATGGAAATAAAATCGCCAAGTTCTTCGAAGCTGCTCTGCAGCAGACGGCTGCGGGTATTGGATGGAATGGAGCGATCCATGGCCAGGTTGGAAAAGATTTGCAGGCTGTCGCGGTAACCGGCCAAAAGCGCGCGGGTTTTTTCAGCACCGCTACTGGCCGTCGCGGCGGTCAGGTCATGAATGTACACGCGTTTGTCAGCATGGAAGAGGTTCGCCATGATGAACGTGATCAGGGTGACAACGGCGGTAATGACCACCAGCAGTGTCACCAGGATCTTGAAGCGGATCGGGAATCTAAAGTGCTTGAACATGGCTAGCCTCATCACAAAGGGCGATTCAGAATTTGCCCTGAATCAGTTGTGAACGATAGGTGACGTTGCCGGCGGCGTCAACCGCTTCGACCACCACGACGTTCATTCCGGGTTGAAGTTGTAGCGGATGGCGGAACCCGCCCTCGGTGCCGATGGAAATCGGTTCCCCCGAAACGAACAGGCGGGCTCCCGGTTCGGTTATACCCTCCAGCTGCAGCAGGGGTGTCTCAGCCACTTCGGGAAGTTGCAACTCCAGAGGAGGTGGTTCCTGGTCCCGGTTCAGCCGGAAACTGCGTGCCGGGCTGAAGGGGCCCTCAACGCGTTCTTGCAGGGCACTGACTTTCCACCAGTAGCGCCCCGGTGTCAGGTTGCCATGAACAAAACGGGGTCGCGTGACGACCTCTTCCAGAACCATTGACGAAAACTCGGGGTCGCGGGCCAGCAGCAGACGGTAGCGGTCACCCCCCCCGGGGGGCTGCCAGGTCATGGAGACGCGTGGTGGCAGGCTCCGGTAGGAAAAGAGTTTGCCGTTATCCGGGCTCTGCAAGGTAACGGGGTTCGGCAGGTCGATGGGGGTTGCCGGGGCCTGGCTCCCTTCGATATGGGTGGCCTGATTACGGCCGAGCAGCACGCTTTCTCCGTTGGCTTCGACGGTCGCCTCTCCGGAGAAGATGGTGACCAAAGAGCCCGAGTCCTGTCCAACGTCGATACGAAACTCGACGGATTCACCGCTTTCGGGTTGAGCCTGGAGACGGGTCGTGGCATTGGGCAGGGCGACTTCGAGATACACGCCATTTTCATCGGCCGCATTGAGGCGGCCGCGCAGGGTACCGTCAACCATGACCATGTAGCTGCGTTTTTCCTTGAACAGCAGATCTCTCTCCATGCGCCGGATAACGATCAGGGAGTTTTCTTCCAGGTCAATGACATTACTCTGGTCGAAACGAATCAGGGCGGAGGCTTTTTCGAGGGTCTGCACGGCGTCCTGGTCGTAGAGGCGCATGCCGATACGAGCCGGCTGCCAGGCGATGGCATCACCCCGCTTGCTCTTGACCCGGTGGTCCGTTTTTTCAAGGACGGCCGCCCAGCTGTAATCGCCCTCGAATGAGACAGTATCCTCGCCGCGCTGAAAAAGCATTTCGCGTGAGGAAGGTCCACCGGGGCGGTTCTTCTCGTCCTGCTCTCCGAGCAGCAGGTTGAGTCCGGTCCCGGTCGGGAACAGCATGTTCAGCACCGTCATGAGGATCAGGAAGCAGAACAGCACCAGGGCTATGGCGATGATCCCTTCACGCAGGGTCCTGAATCCGGTGCGGGGTTTCCTGTCGGCCATCAATACATCCCCTGGGCACGCAGGAACCAGCCACGTACCGAGTAGTCGTTGAGAGAGCGTTCGTCATCCGAAAAGTCGGTGAAATTATAGCCGACACCGAAGCGCATGTGGCGCTGGGCCTGCCAGCTCAGTTCTGTAAGCCAGCCGCTGCGGCGACTGTTGCTGGCATCCTCGTCGAGAGTACGGTATTCGAAGCCCAGGTCAAATTTTTTCCAGGCATTCAGGTTGACGCGGTGCAGCGACAGCCAGGCCACGCTTTCATAAGGTGCCTGGATCGGATCGTGTTCCTGAAGTCTCCGCAGGGCCTGTTTTTCGACCCATTCGATACGCGGGTGCAGCTGCATGGACCACTCCAGGGCCAGGCTTTCCAGTTTGCGCTCGATCGGTTCGCTGTCCGATGAGTCGGGAGGACGGCGGTCTCCGAGACGGGTGGCTCGAGCCAGCGCATTGAAGGTGTCGAAAGCGACCGGGCGATAGGCCAGGCCGATGCTGATCTCTTCAAAGCCGGCAATTTCCTGCGAGGTTTCCCGTTCCTCGGTATGGCTGTAACGGTAAAGGCCGAGCAGGGTAAAGTCCTGGCTCAGGCGTAGCTCGCCACGGTTGACGGTAAGAGTCTGGGTGGTCTCGAGGGTGCCGGTTTCCCGTCGCAGTTCGTTGCGGGAGCTGAACGTGAGCTGTTGGTTGCGGTTATACCTGAGGCCACTGCTCAGCGTATAGCGTCGACGGGTGTCATCACTGTCGAGCTCACTGAATTCACCGCCGGCAAACAGGCTGAGGCCCGGGGCCAGCTCCCAGTGCCGCTCGACGCCAACCAGGGAGAGATTACTGTCGTTACGGGAGTCCTGTTTCCACTGGTACTCGCTGTACAGGGTTGTGCCGAGCGGACCTTTGTCGGTCCGGCCTCCGAGTATTGTCGCCCGGGAACGTTCGGCACGGTCCTCGCTGAGGCGCTGGGTCAGGTAGAGGCGGCCGGCCCGGTTATCGAGAGAGACTCCGCCTTCAGCAGCTCGACCCAGGGTGCCGTCGCTGGCACTGACATGCAGGGAGACCAGGTCGAAGAGGCGATAATCGAGTCCGACGCTGGTCTGGTTGTTCTCGACGCCGTCGAGAGTCTGCTGATGTTCCGCCCACGTGGTCAGTCCCGCCAGCAGTTCTCCGCTGAGGCGTATGGCAGCATACTGATCGTTATCGGTATGTGCCGGGGCGGTCGAGTCTGCGCTCTGCCAGAGGTATTCGCAGATCAGGCGCCAGCGTTCCTGGTGATAGTGCCACTGGAGGATGCCGGTGTCGCTGCTCTCGGGCGTGTCGGGGAGGGCGAGTTCGTATTCGGTGACGTCATAACGCATGCGCAACGACTGGTGTCCCGTAAGCTTCAGCCGGAGGTGAGCGCCGCCCTTGCGGGTGCCCCGTTCGCCCTGGTGGCCGGAGGCCTCGTAGCCCGGGTCGAGCTGCTTGAGGTAGAAACCGACATTGAGAGCTTCCGGTTTTCCGAGCCAGCTGTCGAGGTCGAGTTCTGCCGCCAACTTCCAGGCGGCACCGCTGTCGAAGTCGCTCTCCGTAACGGTTTCGAAGTTGAGACCGCCGTCATGACTGACATAGACGCTCGCCTCACTGCCGCGGCTCTCGGCGTATTCGGCGAGAATCCGGCTTGCTTCCCCGAGACGGATTTCACTGTCGATGCCCCACAGTTCGTAGCTTCCAGCACCGGTGTCATCCTGTATCGCCGTGGCTCCGAGAGCAACATGTTCACCGAGTTGCTGACGTATGCAACCACCGCCGCCGGTATTTTCGAACGCCTCAACCTCGGCTTCGTAATCGACACGGATCGTTACCGGGTTGCCGGACAGCAACGCCTGGTCGACCAGACGTTCATCGAGCCGGGTGCTCGCAACCGGCAGCTTGAAGAGCAGACGTCCCTCCGGGTACTTGACGGTGTAGTCAATGTTCTGTTGTTGTGGGATGCGTGCCAGCTGCAGGCCGGTGAGCTTGTCGCGCACCACCAGCTCCACCTGCTCGCTCCCCTCGATGACATCGTCGTGGCTGAGGTAGTAGAGAGAACCTCCGGTCGCCGCAAGTTCATCGCGGATATGCACCTGGCGGACCTCGGCAACGAAAGCCTCTACCTCGCTGTAGGGCGCGCCGTAGCGGGTTGTATCGGGTGAGCGATAGACCGTATGTCCGCCGTACAGGGTACGTTTGTAGGTTGCCAGCTCGCCACCGTTGAGCTCGAGCTGGTAATTGCCGAGCAGCAATTGCAGTTCATCGCTTTCCAGGGCGAGGTAGAGCTTGCCCTGGCTCTCGGTGTCGTAAACCAGGGTGCTGGTGTCCCCGTAAACCGGATAGAGTCGATCGGGGTCGAGGTTGGTCAGCAGGCGATCGTGTTCTGTTGCGTCGAGATCCTCGAACAGGGTGTCGAACTCCCCACGACCGGTATCGAAGGCCGCCGTCAAAAGATAGCGCCCGGCAATGGTGCCTTTCAGGTAGAGTGCCAGCCGCCCCTCGGTGACGACTTCGCTGCGTTCTCCCCTGCCTGCGTTGTCGAGGTTGCCGGAGGTTTCAAGCTGGCTCACCTTGCCGTCGGCAAACGCCAGGAAGAACAGGCGCGTATCGCTGATGGTCAGCTCGCGTTCGATGGCTCCACGCCGCCCCTGGGAGTCGACAACCTCGATCTTCAGGGGGCTGGTCCCCTGGGGCAGGTTGAGCGACGAAGTGAAATGCCCATCGGTGCCGACGGTTACCGGTTTGTCGTTGATGAAGACACGGTTTTGTCTTTCGGTACGCCCGCTAATCAGGAAGACGTTGCTGTCGAGCGGTTTGTCGCTCGGCGGTATGCGTACGCTCAGGAAGGGGACTTCCTCGGCGTAGAGGATATGCCCGCCATCGCTGTCGCGGTCTGCGATGTGCACGCGCAGACCGGCCAGGCGGGTAAAGCCCGCGGCGTTTTCGATAAGCAGGCTGACGTGGTTACTGCCGCGTTTCAGCTCAAGGGGTGCTTCGAAGCGGCCATCGTGGCCGACGGTTAATTCCTTGTCGCCGAGCCAGATGCGATTGCCGGCATCCGTACGTCCCTGCAGGTGTGTACGAACCAGTGGTTTGTCGGTCTTCGGAGCATCCGGGCCGGTCTGGTAGCCGCCCTGCAAGTTTTCAAAAGGCACCACCGTTGTGCCGCGAGGATGTTCAATCTCGCAGCGCGGAACGTCGAGCGTCGTCGAGACGCTCGAGCCCTGACGGTCGTTCATGGCGATTTCGACAACACCATCCTCGGCCTCAACCCGGGCATGGAAGCGGCCATCCCCGACGGTCTCCTCGGGTTGGCCATTGATCATCACCATCACCGGTGTGTGGTACTGGTCGAGCAGGCGCGCCCGCTCCACTTCAAGGTATTCGCCCTTGATCTCGATGCGGCGATTGAGCTCGCGACCCTCCGGCAGGCGGTTGCTGGCCAGCGGGCGGGTTTCACCGTAGCCGATAGTGACGAAGCGGTCTCTCGACAGTTCTTCGATCTCCACCAGGTAATCCCGGGCAGCGTCGGCTCGCTCTTGAGACAGTTTGAGGTTGAACGCGGCATTCCCCTGGGCGTCGCTATGTCCTTCGATGACGACCACCTCCTGGGGGTGTTGGCGCAGTATCTGTGCCGCCTCGGTCAAAGCTTCACGTGCAGGAGGGCCGAGTTCGGCGGAGCCGATGACAAAGGCACTTCCGGTAAGGCTCATGGAGATGGCGGAGACCTGGTCGACGCCGAACAGACGCCGAGCGCTGAACATGCGCGTTCCGTCCGGATAGAGGCTTTCGAGCTGGTACTGGTAGACTTCGCCACCGGCAATCTGGCTACCGTTTGCCAGGATGCCGTCCCACTCCAGGGGTTGTGGGGGTTCCCCCTCACCCGAGAGCTTCTGGACCTGTGCCCTGTTGCTGTCGTAAATACGCAACGTCCATGATTCGGGAGCGATATCTCCACGGGTGAGCACGCCAAAGCGGACCGGCTGCTGCAGCTGTCCACCATCCAGTGTGACGACCTCTTCAAGGGAGTTGAACTGGAGGCGGACATCATTGCCGGGCAAAGCCACCTGTTGTCCGTTGAGCAGCAACAGGTGGTTCTCGACGCTGCCGTGCACTTCGATAGGGCGTGTGCCGCCGCTGGTTGCAACCTCGACCCCGTACTCTTCCGGCTTGCCGATCGAGCTTTCCTCGTAGCGGTAGCTGACGCCGAAATTGATCTTCGCCAGCAGGCCCGGAGTGATCGAGGCCACCTGCGCCTCACCACCGGTCGCAGTGGCGCCGTTACCAAGCCCGAGAAGGTTGATTTTCACCAGGCGTTCCCCGGGGGCTACCGCGGGGAAGTGGTAACGACCATACGGGTCGGTGAGCGCATAGGTGCCCTCATCGAGCACCACCATGGCACCGGGAATGCCTTTTTCCCCTGCGTCCTGCCAGCCGTCGCCGTCGTGGTCTTCAAAGACCTTGCCGATGATCGTGCCGAGATCGAAGAGCGGGTCGAGGGCCACCTCGACGTTGGCGCTGGTTTCGTTGGAGATAAAGCAGCTGTCGCAGACGTCGTAGGCCCAGGCACGGTTACTGTAGGTGCCGGGAGTAGCACCGGCGCTGACAATCAGCTGGTAGCTGAGCTCCAGGTAGCCGTCCTCGCCGGGGTCTGCCTTTCCGTTGCCGTTGGCATCGACCCGGGCGGGGAGGGTGCCCAAATCGAAGCTGAGGCGGCGCACGCCGGGCGGGTCGGCGATGGGGTTGCCGTTGATGCGAGCGCTGCCGGCACGGTAGACAAAGTTGGGAGGCAGCTGGTCGTCGAGGTGAACCTGCACGATGTCGCGTGCGGTGCGGTTACGCACCGCGATGGTGTAGGTCACCGTCTCGCCGATCAGCACTTCATCGCGGTTGACACTCTTGTCGAGCTCGAGCACGTCCCCCTGGGTGAAATAGACCTGGGCCCGTTCAAGGATGGAGGTGCCGTCGCTGTCGGTGGCGGTTACCGTGGCGACGCCGACCTCGTTGGAGGCGATGGTCCCGCTAGTCACCCCGTTGCCGCCGGTAGCAGGAGGCTGCACCAGCAAGTCGGCGGCGCGGTCGGAGGTGTAGGTCAGGTTGCGCCCGGAAACCGGTAGACCGTCCGGCCCGATCAGGGTGGCAATCAGGTTGCTGGTTGTAGAGCCATCGGCAATCACGACCTGCGGGTCGGCTACGAAGGAGGAGCCCCCCGGGTCGATGGTGGTCGAGACGCCAACGTCGAGGCTGTTGTTGTTGGCAGGGTCGTTGTCCGCATCTCCTGAGAGGATGTCTTGTGGCAGTGCCGGTGAAGCAGCCAGATCGAGGGTTGCGGAAAAGCTTCCGGTGCCGGCAGCGGCCGGCGAGGTAGCACTGAAGTCGATTGCAAGACGATTGGTCGAACCCGAAATGGTGTCACCGAACAGCAGGGTCAGGGTGGTGCCGGCCACCTGTTGACAGACGCTGCCGGAAGCCGGGACAGCACAGGTCGCCAGCGGCAGCGGGGTGCCATCGAGCAGGACGCTCGTGGCGTTGATGCCGTTGTAGCCGCCCGGGGCAATCATCTCGACCCGATCGAAGCCGCTGCTGCCAGCGCCGAAGGTCGGCTCGATCACGAGCCGGAAGTTGACCGGGGTGGCGGCGAGGACGCTGCCCGGGTTGATCTCACCCAGGGCGCTGTCCACGGCGTTGCCGGTATCCCGAATCAGGGTTACGGTGGCCTGAGTAGTGTCGAATGCTACGCCGTTGAAGGTTCCCGAGGCACTATTGGTCAGCGCCAGCGTCGTTTGCGGCCACAGGCAGGCCAGGGTCAGCAGCAGGCTGCCGAGCAGGTTCCCCCAGGGGGCGAAGGTTCTTGTCCGGGTCCGGAACCGCATGTCAGTTCACCGTGACCCGGAAGCGCACCGCACGGATGGTGCCGGAAGGTATCTCGAGCGGCTGGTTGGCCTGCCCCGGGACGTCGCCGATGGTGATACGATCCCGCCCTGGCGGTCCTCCGCTATCGAGCGTCGAGGCGATATCGCCTGCTGCACCAGAGATGTCGTCGGGCAAAGGCGCCCAGGGACCGGTCCAGAAGTCGAGCGAATTGAGTATTTCGACGGTCTCGAGCGAGCCGGCGACGTAGGTGAACTCGCTTTCGTTGAGCTGGTCGGTGATGCGGATCTCTTCGGCTTCCGCATCGCTGACGTTATCGACCAGCAGTACGAAATAGACCTCCTGTCCCGGGACAACGGTAGCGTTGTCGGGCAAGAGTGTGCCTGCGAGATCGCGGGCCTGTTTCACAAGGGCCAGGTCGGTTACGTTCAGGGTTACCCGTGCATCCCCGGTGCCGTCACCACCGAGCAGGGTTCCGTTGTTGATACCGCCTACACCCCCCAGCGCCGCGTTGACAGCGGCGTGGCTGGTTGTGAAAATCCCGGTCCCGAGCAGCCATCCGAGGAGGATGGTTATGCCAAGACGCGTCAGTCTGTGCATGGGCATGCAGCTGCACTGAGAGTGCACTGCAGGCCGGCAGAGTCACGTATTACACGGGTGGCGTCGTGCGGCCGAAAGTAAACCGCGAAGCCGTGACGAAAGCCGGCGCCTTAGTTGATTGTCGCCTCGAAGACCATGCCCCAGACCGAGTTAGCGTTGGCGGTTACCGTGGTGTTAGTGGTGCCGCCGGCGCTGACGGTGTCGGTGCCGTCGAAGCTCATGGTGTCGTCAGGGGCACCGACGGCTTCGGTCCGCTTGTTGGCGGCCAGGATGACGTCGGCCAGGATGGCAGCTTCTTCCGGAGCGGTGCAGGTCAGGTCACTGGGGTCACCAGCCGAGACGCAGCCGTTTGCTACGTTTACTTCGTTGAATATCGTGCTTCCGGTAACGAAGGTGAAGCCGCTTGCGACATTCATGGTGTCAGTCACGCGGATATCGGCCACGGCCACATCGGTCGGGTTGTTGACGTAGATCAGGAAGCGTACGGTGGTGCCGCGTGGCAGGGTTTCTTCTCCACCAGGAGTCTGCCCGGCATCCAGGGCGGTCCCGTCGGTCAGGAAGGCACGTTTGATGAGCGCCAAGCCTTGGCTGTTGAGGGTGACGATGTTGGAGTTGTCAAGGTCGGCACTGACCCAGGCAATAGAGCCGAGAGCCTGGTTGGTCGCCGCAAATACGGGTGTTGTCAGCAAAGTGGCTGCAAGAACCGTTGTCGCCAAAGAGATACAGCTGTTGAAGATGAACTTGTTCATGTTTTCCTCCCCATTGTTCGTTTTCGAAGGCGATGTGACGGTATCGCTCTCCGTTTGATAATCAGGCCAATTTGTGGCCGAAAAAACAGACGGCCTGCCGCGCGGAAGCGAGCAGGCCGTGACGAAATCTGTAGTAGCACCTCGACAGCCCCTCGATCCCGCGGCGGGACAGGTAGCTTTGCGTCCTCCGGTTGCCCGGAGTTTGCCCTGGTCCAGTGTCTGGTCAGGTCGGTTCTTCTTATCGCCCCTTACAGGGCGACTTTTGCTTCAAAAAACAGTGCCCATAGCGTATTGGCGTTCACGTCGAGTTGACTGTTGGCGCTGGTCTGGTCTCCTGCTTCAATGGTCAGAGTGCCAGCCGTGTAACTGACTTCATCGCCTCCCGGCAGACTACCGTCCGGGTTGTCGCTCCTTAAGGAGGCAACACGCACTGTATCGTAAATGTTCTGCTCCTCGGTTGCGTCACAACCCACATTGGCACATGCTGTCATGGTGGTGGTACGCATTGTGTCCGACTGGTAGACAAAAGTCGGATCGAGCACATCCTGGATTTCAATGTCTGTAAGTGCAACGCCGGGATTGTTGAAATAGATAACGAACTGCACGGTTGTGCCCCGTGGCAGGGTTTCGGTGCCGTCACCGACGAGTTGGGTGCCGTCACTGAGGTAAGCCCGTTTGACCAGCTGCTTGCAGCCACGAACCTCTTCGGCCCAGAGAACCGCGTTCTGCATCAAAGTGACCCCATTCGGAGTAATATTCGAAATAGCGGCAAAGTTCATCCCTTGCCCCCATGGCAGTGTGACCCTGCGGCCAGCAGCGAAGCTGACACCATCGTTTAAAGGGTCTCCGATATTGAAGTAGGTGAGAACAATCTGGGTTGTTGTTTCTGCGGAGCGTTTTGCTAAGAAATTGGCCGAAGCAGCTGTAGAGATAGTGCCGGTAAGGTGGTTCAGGGTTTCAGTGGCAGAGAAGATTTCCAGGTTATTGACCACCGGGAAGGAGCTAGTAATGGGGTGGGTGTTGTCAACGATGTCAATAAAGCGTCCACTGCGTCCCTGGATGTTCGACGAGATGCCGAAATCATCAAAAAGACGACCTTCCTCAATGACAACACCGATACAAGTATCACGTAGCTGGGTATTGATACGTGCCGAATTGACCTCTGAGTTAATATAGACGACGTCGCTGAGATCGGCCTGCTGGGCTAGGTTGGGAGCGTTTTCATCAACCAGGAAAGCGGTATGGTTCGGTAGTCCTTGGATGATGTTAATACGGTAGACTTCTCCGGCCGTTGGGCTTGCCGCATCGGTGGCTGGGAAGAGTACTGTGACAGCCAGGGACGGATGTGCAGAAAGGCCGCATAAAAACAGTGCCAGCAGAAGTGTTGGCCTGAGAATTGGTTTCAAAATGTACCTCGTTAAACATTTCATTTGATTCTCTGCCGCTCAAATATACTAAAAATATGCAATATTTACGCCCCTTTAATAAGGGTCAAAGATTGACACAAAAGTTGTGCGTGACCATAATGTCATCCGTTGCGAGAGGGACGTTATGAAAAAGCAGAAAACCGTCTATACCTGCCAGCAATGCGGGCTGCAGAGCCCGAAATGGCTGGGCCGCTGTCCCGATTGCCAGCAGTGGAACACGCTGGTCGAGGAAGTGCAGGCGGTTGTCAAAAAAAACACAGTTCGCGTCAAAGGCTCGACGCATCAGCGTCTCGACCAGGTCGATATCCGGCGAGAGCAGCGCGTGTGCTGTGGAATCACGGAGCTCGACCGGGTTTTCGGGGGTGGAGTCATTCCCGGTTCGCTGACATTAATCGGTGGCGACCCCGGAATCGGCAAATCAACTCTCTTGCTGCAGGCCTCGGCGCGTCTCGCCGGGCATGGCAAGGCACTCTACGTAACCGCCGAAGAGTCGGCGCGGCAGGTGCGATTGCGGGCCGACCGGCTCGGAGTGACCGCTGAGGAGCTCTACCTGCTGGCGGAAACTTCGCTGGAGGTGGTTTTCGAGCAGGTGCGCGAACTGAAACCGGCGTTCCTGGTGATCGACTCGATCCAGACCATCTTCACCGGTGAGCTCGATTCGGCGCCCGGCAGCGTCAGCCAGGTGCGAGAATGTGCTTCGCAGCTGATGCACCTGGCCAAGCGGGAGGGGGTGTCGACTTTCCTGGTCGGGCATGTCACCAAGGAAGGTTCCCTGGCAGGGCCGCGCATGTTGGAACACCTGGTCGATACGGTGCTCTACTTCGAAGGCGATCCGGGGCATGCCTACCGGGTGCTGCGCGCGGTCAAGAATCGCTACGGCTCGACCAACGAGATCGGTGTCTTCGAGATGAAGGACCAGGGACTCAGGGAGGTCGAAAATCCGTCGGAAATGTTCCTCGCCGAGCGCCCGAGAGATGCTGCCGGGAGCGTGGTGGTTCCGTCACTGGAGGGAACACGTCCGATCCTGGTTGAATTGCAGGCGCTGGTGTCGGGAACCTCGTACGGTAACCCGCGACGTACCACCATGGGGCTCGATCATAATCGTGTTTCGTTGCTGGTGGCGGTGCTTGAAAAGAAGGCCGGATTGTCGTTGCTGGCCCAGGATATCTTCGTTAATGTGGCCGGGGGGGTCAGGCTGGCCGAGCCGGCGGTCGATCTTGGAATTACCGCTGCCCTCGTGTCGAGCCACTTGAACCGGGTCGTTCCACCCGATACGATATTATTCGGTGAGGTGGGGTTGACCGGTGAAGTGCG
>PKUI01000183.1 GCA_002869605.1 Desulfuromonas sp.
AAGGTGACCCGTACGGTCTGATCGAGGGTATGATGATCTGTGCCTACGCGATCGGCTGCACCTACGGTTATGTCTACTGCCGTGCCGAGTATCCGCTGGCGATCAAACGCCTGCAGAAGGCGATCGATACCTGCTACGAGCGGGGCATCCTCGGCGATGACTGCATGGGCCTCGGCTTCAAGTTCAACATGCGCATCAAGGCCGGTGCAGGCGCCTTTGTCTGCGGCGAAGAGACTGCTCTGATGGCCTCCATCGAAGGCGAACGCGGTATGTCGCGTCCCCGCCCGCCATTCCCGGCGGTCAGGGGTCTGTTCGGCAAGCCCTCGAACATCAACAACGTCGAGACCTTTGCCAACGTCTCATACATCTTCTACAACGGCGCTGACTGGTTCAGCTCCATCGGCACCGAGGGTACCAAGGGCACCAAGATCTTCGCCTTGACCGGTAAGGTCAAGCATACCGGGCTGGTCGAAGTTCCGGCCGGTACCACCATGCGTGAAGTTATTTACGACGTCTGCGGCGGTATCTTCAAGAACCGACCCTTCAAGGCGGTTCAGGCCGGTGGTCCTTCGGGCGGTTGTCTGCCGGGCGAGGCGATTGACGCCGAGGTCGACTACGACTCCCTGATCAAGGCCGGGGCGATGATGGGTTCCGGCGGCCTGGTGGTCATGGATGAGACCACCTGCATGGTCGACATTGCGCGCTTCTTTCTCAACTTCACGCGTGTTGAATCCTGTGGCAAGTGTATCCCCTGCCGTATCGGACTGAAGATAATGCTCGAAATTCTCGAGCGGATCACCCAGGGCAAGGGGCAAGAAGGCGACATCGAACTGCTTCAGGATATGGCTTATGACATCAAGAAGAGTTCACTGTGTGGCCTTGGTCAGACGGCTCCGAACCCTGTTTTGTCGACCATCCGCTATTTCCGCGACGAGTATGAAGCACACATTCGCGACAAGGAATGTCCTTCGCACGGCTGCAAGCCGCTGCTCAAGTTCACCGTCATGGATGACAAGTGCAAGAAGTGCGGTCTGTGCGTAAAGGCCTGTCCGGTTGACGCCATCGAGTGGGAAAAAGGCGCGGTGGCCAAGATCGATCTGGACAAGTGTACCGAGTGTACATCCTGCTACGATGCTTGCCCCTTCATGGCGATTGAATAGCCGCTTACCTGAGCGCTGCGATACGAGGTCATAATGGTAACTCTGACGATTGACGGAAAAGAACTGACGGTCAGCAAAAACTCGACCATTTACGAGGCGGCCAAAGAGGGTGGAATCAATATTCCGGTTCTCTGCTATGCCAAGAAACTGTTCCCGTACGGTGCCTGCCGCGTCTGCCTAGTCGAGGTTGAGCAGATGAAGGGACGCCTGATCCCCTCCTGCACCACGCCGGTCACGGAGGGCATGGTGGTCACCACCATGTCGGACGAGATCCGCAAGGTACGTAAAACGGTGCTCGAGTTCCTGCTGGTTAACCATGTGGTCGACTGCCCGGTCTGTGACAAGGGCGGCGAGTGCGATCTGCAGGACCTGACCTACGAATACGAGGTGGTGAAGAACCGTTTTGAGGGTGAGAAGTTTGACCTGCCCAAGGACGAGATCAACCCCCTGATTGAACGCAACATGAACCGCTGCGTACTGTGTGGCAAGTGTGTCCGTGTGTGTGACGAGGTGGTCGGTTACGGTTCCTATTCGTTCATCAATCGTGGCTTCGAAACCAAGATTGCCACCGCCTACGATCGAGGCCTCAACTGCGAATTTTGTGGTCAGTGCGTGTCGATGTGCCCGGTTGGTGCCATCCTGCCGCGTCCGTTTAAATTCAAAGCGCGTCCCTGGCAGCTCAAGCAGGTCGACTCGGTTTGCGGTTACTGCGGTAACGGTTGCACCGTTAGCCTGGGTGTCAAGAATAACAAGGTCGAGACGATCCGTTTCAACGATCAGACCGGGGTGAATGACGGTAACCTCTGCATCCGTGGACGCTTCGGTTACTCCTACGTCAACAGCGATGAGCGTCTGACCAAGCCTTTGGTGCGTAAAGATGGTCAGCTGGTTGAAGCCGAGTGGGACGAGGCCCTGGCCGCAGTCAAGCAAGGCTTCGAGAAGGCGCGTAGTGAGCGTGGTATCGGCGTCATCTCCGGGGCTCGACTGACCAACGAAGAGCTGTTCCTGCTTAAAAACCTCAGTGCGGATGTCCTGAAGACGGCGCACCTCGATCACTCGGGTGGAGAGTGCTACAAAGGGGTGACCGAGGGACTGCTTGAGACCATCGGGGTTCGTGCTTCGACCGGAACCTTCCCGCAGATCGAGGAGAGCGACACGATTTTCGCGATCCGCTCCGATTTCTATGAAACCCACCCGGTTGTCGGCATGGTGGTTAATCAGGCGATTCGTCGTAACGAATCCGAGCTTATCGTGCTTTCTGACAAGCTGGGTAAATTGAACAAGTTGTCGCATGCCGAAACACTGCTTGCGGCACCTGGCCTCGAAATCAACGTCATCAACGCCATGTGCCAGACCCTGCTTGATGAAGGGCTCGCGAGTACTGATGGGGTTGATGGCGTCGATGCACTCAAGTCGGCACTTGCTGACTACACGCCGGAAAAAGTGGCTGAGGCAACCGGTGTAGCTGCGGATGCAATCCGCGCTGCAGCTCGTAAGCTGGCAGCCGCCAAGAAGAGCGCAATCCTGCTCGCATACGGACTCCCCTATACGGCCGGAAGCCGCGAGCTCGGCATTGCAGCCGCCAACCTTGCCCTGTTGAGCGGGAATGTTGGCAGTGAGGGTTCCGGACTCTATCTCTGTGGTGAGAAGGCCAACAGCCAGGGTGCTATCGATCTCGGTGTACTGCCGGGCAAGGATGGCCTCGGAGCTCAGTCAATGCTAGCCAAGGCCGGTTCCGGTGAGCTTTCTGCACTGTATATCGTCGGTGAAGACATGCTGACGACCTACCCGGACCGGGCCAAGGTCGAAGCGGCTCTCGACAAGGCCGGCTTTGTTGTCGCACAGGACCTGTTCTTGTCTGCGACGGCGGCCAAGGCCGATGTTGTTCTGCCGGCGGCATCCTTTGCCGAAAAGGATGGTACCTTCACCAACGCCGAACGTCGTCTGCAGCGTGTACGCCCCGGTATTACCAGTCCGGGACAGGCGCAGACCGATCTGGAAATTTTCCAGAAAATCTCAGCTGTTATGGGTGCACCACTGACCTATACCGGTCCTGAAGCGGTGTTTAGTGCTCTGAAGGCTGACGTCTCCGCCTATGCCGACATTGAGTTTAATGCAATCGGTGCCCAGGGTACGGTCTGGGGTGGTGAGACGCTGCAACCGTCGAAGAAGGCTGTGGTGGCCGTCGAAGGGGGTAAGCCGGTCGCGGCACCCTTCCAGATGGTTACCGGAAGTGCCCTCTACCACAGCGGCTCGGTTTCAACGCGAGCTAAAGGGCCGCTGGCGGTTATTCCCGAAGCCTATGCCGAGCTTTCCGAGGCGGATGCCAAGGACCTTGGTGTCGAGGAGGGAGCCCCGGTCAAGGTTTCCGCAAAGGGTACGGATCTGGTGCTCAAGGCCAAGGTTGACAAGCGCCTCCCGAAGGGTGTCGTTTTTGTCCCCTACCACTTCGCCGAGGCCGGTCTCACTCGAATTTATGCTGGCGAAGCGGTTATCCCTGTCGAGGTGAGCAAGAAGTAACGCCTCTTAGGATCGGACATGGAATGTCCAAGGTGTGAAGCGAAGGTTTCAGTCAAGGCCCGTTTTTGTGACCAGTGCGGTACGGCCCTGACGGAAAATGGTGAGTTCAGTCATCGCAAGGCGCTGGATGCTTTTCATCGCGGCCGCATAGATGAAGCTCTGGCTACATGGGATGTCGCACTCGATCTAGATCCACAACTGAGTAAAGCCCACTACTACAAGGGGCTGGCTCTGTATGACAAAGGTGAACTGCAGGGTGCTGTCGATGCATTTCGCAGGGCGCTGCAGGACGAACCGGATTCTTTTCGAATCCACTACAAGATCGGCATGGCGCTGTATGGTCTCGGGAATCTAGCAGGGAGCATTCAGAGCTATCAGCAAGCGCTGAAGAGCAACCCGAACAGTTCGGAGACCTACTACAGACTCGGACTGTCGAAGCTCAGAGACACGGACTTGGATGGCGCCAAGGCGGCGCTGGAAAAGGCACTGCAGCTCAACCAGGGGTACACACGAGCTCGATATATCTTCGCTATGGTGCTGGCCCAGCGAGGAGATCTCGAGCAGGCGATCAAAGAATATCGTCAGGTTGTGACTCAGAGCCCGGGCTACACGGCAGCACGCTTTGATCTGGGAATGGCGCTTTTAAAGCGTGGTGATATTCCCGAAGCTGCAGATGAATTTCAACTGGCGGTTTCAAACAACCCCGGTTTTGCTCCGGCACTGTTCATGCTCGGAGAGGTCTATCGTAAGGGAGGGGAGTTCGGAGAGGCTATCGCCTGGTACCGGAAGTTCCTGGATCACAACCCCAAAGATAGCGATGCACTGGTCAGGATGGCTGAATGTTACATCCAACTTGACCTGCTGGACGGAGCCGCCGAGGCGCTCGAAAAAGCCCTGAAGGCCCGTCCGGAAAATCGAGAAGCGCACTACCTGAAGAAACGCCTGGGTGAGATGGCTACGCCGCATAAACCCGGGGCGACGGAATAAACGTAGTAATTGACGTTCAAACTAATTACAGAAGAGGGAAGAGGATTGTCATGACGCCTGAACTGTTGAGCCTCACCAATGCACCTTGGCTGTTTGCAGCAGTAGCGCTGGTAAAGATCTTGGTTGTCTTTACCGTGGTTATGCTGATAGTCGCTTATTCGACCTGGCTCGAGCGTAAGCTGATTGGTCACATGCAAACCCGGCTTGGACCGACCATGACCGGCCCCATGGGTCTGCTGCAGCCGATCGCTGACGGGATCAAGAGCTTTTTCAAGGAAGACATTGTCCCGAACGAGGCCAGCAAATTTGCTTTTGTTCTGGCCCCCATGATGATCCTGATCCCGGCCTTGATTACCGTGGCGGTTGTACCTTTCGGTGCCGACATTGAGGTCGGCGGTTACGTGATCCCCTTGCAGATCACGGACCTGAACGTCGGCATGCTGTACATCCTGGCGATGGCCGGGCTTGGTATCTACGGCATCGTGCTCGCCGGTTGGGCCTCCAACAACAAGTACTCGCTGCTCGGTGGCGTCCGCTCGGCGGCACAGATGATCTCCTACGAGCTCGCAGCAGGTCTTACCATTGTCGCGATCTTCATGCTCTCCGAGACTCTGAGCCTGCGCGGAATCGTCGAGCAACAGGCCGGCTTTACCAACTGGTATATCTGGAAGCAACCGCTGGCCTTCTGCCTCTTCTTCATTACCGGCATGGCCGAGATCAACCGTACTCCCTTCGACCTTCCTGAAGCCGAGACCGAGTTGGTCTCCGGTTTCTGCACCGAGTACTCGTCGATGAAGTACGCCATGTTCTTCATGGCTGAATACGCCAACATGATCGTGATAGGGGCGATTATCGCCACCCTGTTCCTGGGTGGCTGGAACGGGCCCTTTATGCCCGAGGTTTTCGGACCCCTCTACCTGCTGATTAAGATCGGCTGGTTCCTTGTCATGATGATGTGGATCCGCGCCACGATGCCCCGCGTACGCTATGACCAACTGATGTTCATGGGCTGGAAGGTTTTCCTGCCGCTGGCACTGCTGAATATCGTGTTGACCGGCGTCGTCGTCGTGTGGTTTTAAGCCCAATTCCTAGTGAGGATTGATCGATGATCAAAGAATTAATTCAAGGCCTGAGCATCACGTTAAAACATCTCAACCCCAAGTACACGACAACGGTTGAGTATCCCAAGAAGAAACTGCCGGTTGCCGAGCGTTATCGCGGTCTGCACCGTCTGGTGCCGACGCACGACCGTGAAAAGTGCGTTGCCTGCTACCTCTGCCCGACGGTCTGCCCGGCCAAGTGCATTACGGTGGAAAGCGCTGAGAACGACAAGGGCGAAAAATACCCGCGGATCTACAGCATTGACCTGCTGCGCTGCATCTTCTGCGGTTACTGCGTAGAGGCCTGCCCGGTCGAAGCTATCGAGATGACCGGGACCTACGAACTCGCGAACTACAAGCGCGAGGACTTTGAATTCACCAAAGAGCGTCTGCTGCGCTAACGAGATAAGGAGCGTTGAGTCCATGGAACAGTTGCTTTTCTTCCTGGTGGCCTCGATAGCCGTCATTGCCGGCTTCCTCGTGGTCAAGTGCAAAAGCCCGGTCAACAGCGCTATGGCGCTGGTCCAGACTTTTGTTTGCCTGGCGGCATTGTATGTGATGCTGTATGCCCCCTTTATGGCGGCAATTCAGATCATGGTTTACGCCGGGGCCATCATGGTGTTGATCATTTTCGTCATCATGCTGCTGAATCTCGGCACGGCCGCCGAAGGTCAGGTAAGACGCGGTGTGATCTGGGGTGGCCTCTCAGGGATACTGATGTTGATGATCACCTACTTGGCGGTCACAAAGGGTAAGGCTACCGAGGTTGTCGGATCGATGACCAACGAAGTGATTATGGCTGAGGGGCATACCAAGTTGATCGGCAAGGCAATCTTCACCGACTTCCTGCTCCCCTTTGAGATTGCATCCATCCTGCTCCTGGTGGCGATTATCGGCGCCGTGGTGCTGGCCAAACGTGACGTTTAAGCTGTTCCAGGGAGAGACATCATGCTTTATCAATATCTCGGACTAAGTGCGATTCTGTTTTCAATGGGTACCGTCGGAGTACTTACCCGTAGAAACGCCATCGTTGTCTTCATGTGCATCGAACTGATGCTCAACGCCGTCAATCTCAGCTTCATCGCCATCTCGCACCATCTTGGCAACATCGACGGCCAGGTTTTCGTCTTCTTTGTCATGACTGTCGCGGCTGCTGAGGCGGCTGTCGGCCTGGCGCTGATGATCGCGTTCTTCCGCAACAAGGAATCGATCGACGTCGACGAAGTTAACCTGCTCAAGTGGTAACAACAAGGGTCCAATCCTTCTAGAGGAGCATATAGATGAATTCGTACGACTTGCTTTGGCTCATTCCGATCCTCCCCCTGTGCGGCTCGATTATAAACGGTCTGTTCGGGAAGAAGGTTCTGCGCAATGAGTGGCTCATCGGGCTGATCGGTACCGCTGCGGTTGCCGGGTCCTTTGCGATCTCCGTCACCTACTTCTTTCAGTTGCTTGGGGAACCGGAAACGGCGAAAGTCCATGTGGTCGAAGTGGCCAAGTGGATGACGCTCGGTCATCTCGATATCGGCTGGAGCTTCCTGCTTGATCCTTTATCGGCGCTGATGCTGCTGGTGGTGACCGGGGTTGGTTCCCTGATTCACCTCTACTCCATCGGTTACATGCACGGTGAAGAGGGATTCTATCGCTACTTCTGCTACCTGAACCTGTTCGTCTTCTCGATGTTGATGCTGGTTCTGGGTGGCAATGCGCTGGTGATGTTCGTCGGCTGGGAAGGCGTCGGTCTCTGCTCCTATCTGCTGATTGGTTACTACTTCGAGAAGAAGAGTGCTGGCGACGCAGCCAAGAAGGCCTTCGTGGTCAACCGTGTTGGCGACTTTGCTTTCCTGGTCGGTCTGTTCACCCTGTTCTGGACCCTCGGTTCCGAGCATGGTGTTTGGACCATCGATTTCGTCGAAATCGCCAAGCACGGACACCTGCTCGGCAGCGGCAGTTTCGTAGTAACCTTCGTGACCCTCTGCTTCTTTGTTGGTGCTACCGGTAAGTCGGCGCAGATCCCGCTCTACACCTGGCTGCCGGATGCGATGGAAGGTCCGACCCCGGTTTCGGCTCTGATCCACGCCGCGACCATGGTTACCGCAGGTGTCTATATGATCGGTCGTATGAACGGTCTCTTTGCCATGGCTCCGGACACCATGATGGTGATTGCCATTGTTGGTGCTGCTACGGCGATCTTTGCCGCGAGCATCGGCCTGGCCCAGAACGACATCAAGCGTGTCCTCGCCTACTCAACGGTCTCCCAGCTCGGTTACATGTTCCTCGCCATGGGCGTGGGGGCTTTCACCGCAGGCGTCTTCCACCTCATGACCCACGCCTTCTTCAAGGCCTGCCTGTTCCTCGGTTCCGGTTCGGTTATTCACGCCATGCATCACGGTTATCATCATGCGCACCTGCATGACGATCCGCAGGATATGCGCAACATGGGTGGCTTGCGCAAGAAAATGCCGATTACCTATACAACCTTCCTGATTTCGACCCTTGCGATCGCAGGTATCCCCGGTCTTTCCGGTTTCTTCTCCAAGGACGAAATTCTCTGGTTTGCCCTGAAATCCCATCAAGGTAGTGTCTACCTCTGGTTGGTTGGCGCCATCGCAGCCGGTATGACTGCCTTCTACATGTTCCGTCTGGTCTTCATGACCTTCCACGGTGAGCAACGCACCGACGCCCGCGCCAAGGATCATATCCCTGAGTCGCCGTGGGTCATCACTCTGCCGCTAGTCATCCTTGCCACCCTCGCTGCACTTGGCGGTTATATAGGTATTCCTGCTGCGTTCGGTAAAGGGCTGCATCGCCTTGAGCACTTCCTGCACCCGGTCTTCGGTAAGACCCAGGCCGTAGCGCACGGTACGCACGCTTTTGAATTCACCATGATGGGTGTTTCGGTCGGTATCGCAGTGGTCGGTATCTTCCTCGCCTGGATCATGTACATCAAGAGCCCGGAGCTGCCTGGAAAGTTCGTCGCCAAGTTCCAGGGCGCGTGGCGCACCCTCTTCAACAAGTGGTACGTCGACGAGATCTACGACGCCCTGTTCGTCAATCCCTGCAAGCGTCTCGGTACCTTCCTCTGGAAGGGTGTTGATGCGAATGTGGTTGATGGGGCGGTCAACGGTACCGGTGCGGTGGTAAAGTTCCTCTCCAGCGCCCTGCGTCTGACGCAAACCGGTGTTGTGCACAATTATGCTTTGTCCATGGTCATCGGCGTGTTGCTGGTGGTCGGATTCTATATCCTCAAGTAACTCTGCCGTTTAAAGCGTTAGCGATACAAGGAGCGTTTCCATGAGCGAAATTCCGAACCTGCTCACTACGATGACCTTCATCCCCCTGATCGGGATGCTGGTGGTCCTGTTCATTCCCAAGAACAGCGACGGCCTGCTGAAGGGGGCTGCACTCATCACTACCCTGATTACTTTTGTTGTCAGCCTGCCGTTGGCTTTCAACGAGATCTTCGCCACCTCGGCCAACATGCAGTATGTCGAGAACGTCGAGTGGATCAAGATTGGCGATTATTTTCAGATGAACTACCATATCGGGGTCGACGGCATCAGCCTGTGGCTGGTGATGTTGACAACCTTTATCATGCCGATCGCGGTTCTATCCACCTGGACCGCCGTCGACAAGGCGACCAAGGGTTTCATGGCTTTGCTGCTGCTGCTTGAAACCGCTATGCTTGGTGCCTTCATCTCCCTCGACCTTTTCCTGTTCTACATCTTCTGGGAACTGATGCTGATCCCGATGTACTTCCTGATCGGAATCTGGGGTGGCAAGAACCGCATCTACGCGGCGGTCAAGTTCTTTATCTACACCGCGGTCGGTTCTCTGTTGATGCTGGTGGCGATCATCTTCACCTACTACTATGCCATCAACAGCAACATTCCTATGGAGGGCTTTAGCATCGCCCAGCTTTATCTGACCAAGATTCCGGCAGACATGCAGATCTGGTTGTTCCTTGCCTTCGCCTTCAGCTTCGCGATCAAGGTGCCGATGTTCCCGCTGCATACTTGGTTGCCTGACGCACACACCGAGGCTCCGACGGCCGGCTCGGTCATTCTGGCCGCGATTCTGCTGAAGATGGGTACCTACGGCTTCGTGCGCTTCGCTATGCCGCTGTTCCCTGACGCCCTTGCCCAGTGCACACCGTACCTCGCCGGACTCTGTGTGATCGGCATTGTCTACGGCTCGCTGGTTGCGATGATGCAGGACGACGTCAAGAAGTTGGTCGCCTACTCTTCGGTGGCCCATCTCGGTTTCGTCATGCTCGGCGTGTTCGCCCTCAACCTGCAGGGGATGTCGGGTGGCATGATTCAGATGATCAACCACGGTATCTCCACCGGGGCACTGTTCCTTATCGTCGGTTTTGTTTACGAGCGTCGTCACACTCGCGCCATCGCCGATTTCGGCGGCCTGGCCAAACAGATGCCGATATTTGCCACGATCTTCATGATCGTGACCTTCTCTTCGGTCGGCCTGCCGGGTACCAACGGCTTCGTCGGCGAATTTCTCGCCCTGATGGGTGCCTTCGAGAGCAATCTGCGCTGGGCCGCAATTATCGCGACCTCTGGCGTCATCTTCGCCGCAGTCTACATGCTGTGGATGTTCCAGCGCGTGATGTTCGGCGAATTGAAGAACCCGGCCAATCAGGAACTTAAGGACCTTAATGCACGTGAGATCGTGCTGATGCTGCCTCTGTTGGTGTTCGTGTTCTGGATCGGCATTTACCCCAACACCTTCTTCCGCAAGATGACCCCCTCGCTTGAGCAGCTGCTTGAGCAGGCGCAGCCTAAGCAGGTCGCTGTGGTCGACGTGGAAGCTCCGCAGCTGGCATTCCAGCCGCAGCAGGACTAACACCGGAAACGAAGAACGTATTTAACCGCGCTTCTGAAGGAGCTGTTCGATGGAAAATGTAAACTATCTAGCCCTGGCAGATGTCAACTTCCAGGCCATCATGCCCTCTCTGGTGCTCAGCGTCTGCGCCATGATCCTGCTGCTCATCGGGGTTTTTATGCCTCGCGGCAAGACGACCCCCGTGGCATGGCTGTCGGTCGTTTCACTGCTTGTCACCGGGTTTGTGGTTGTTGGTGGTTGGAATAATCCACAAGAGGGCTTTGCCGGAAGCGTGGTGCTCGATAACTTCGCTTCCTTTTTCAACCTCTCCTTCCTGTTTGCAGCAGGGCTCACCATCCTGATGTCGGACAGCTATCTAAAACGAGAGGGCTATCCGATTAGCGAGTATTTCCCGCTGATCCTGTTTACGACCGCGGGCGCGATGTGGATGGTCTCCGGGACCGATATGATGACCATCTTCCTCGGTCTCGAGGTGCTGTCGGTTTCCCTGTATGTGCTTGCCGGCCTGTTCCGCGGCAGCCTCGCTTCCAACGAGGCAGGACTCAAGTATTTCCTCCTCGGTGCGTTCTCAACCGGCTTCCTGCTCTACGGTATCGCGATGGTTTACGGCGCGACCGGATCGACCCAGATTAAAGAGATCGCCCAGTTCGTTGCCCAGAACAATGCAGTCACTGCAAACCCGATGATGGTTGCCGGGATGCTGCTGCTGGCTACCGGCTTCCTGTTCAAGATCGCTGCTGCACCGTTTCATATGTGGACGCCAGACGTTTACCAGGGCGCACCGACACCGGTAACAGCGTTCATGAGTGCCGGTCCGAAGGCCGCAGCCATCGGTGCCTTCATGCGGGTCTTCGTTGTGGCTATGGCTGGCCTGCAGGCCGACTGGACCAGCATGCTCTGGATTCTCGCCATCGCTACCATGATCTTCGGTAACTTCATCGCGATCAAGCAGGACAACATCAAGCGTATGCTGGCCTACAGCTCGATCGCTCACGCCGGTTACGCTCTTGTTGGCCTGGTTGCTGCGAACGATGTTGGCAAAGCGGGCATCCTGTTTTACATGCTCGCCTATACCTTCATGAATATCGGCGCCTTTGCGGTACTCGTGCTCGCCGGTAAAAAGGGCGAAGAGAACCTGACTCTCGAAGGTTTCAGTGGTTTCGGTTATCGTCGTCCGCTTCTCGGTGTGGCCATGACCATCTTCCTCTTCTCCTTGATGGGGATCCCGCCGACAGCCGGTTTTGCCGGTAAGTTCTACATCTTTGCCGGTGCCGTAAAGGCTGGTTATATCTGGCTGGCCGTTATCGGTGTACTGAACTCGGCGGTATCGCTCTACTACTACCTACGGGTGATGGTTCACATGTACTTCCGTGAGCCTCAGGAAGACTTTGCGTGGGTCAAGATCGATGCAGGCGCAGCCATCTCGATTGTCGTGGCGCTCATCGGCGTCCTCTACCTCGGTGTCATTCCGGGTGCAGTGATGAGATTGGCCAGTCTGTCTATTTTCTAATTACACGAATGCTTTGATTTAAAGTAAGGGCCCCTGTGATTACAGGGGCCCTTTTTATTGTTTGTAGCCTTGCTGAAATTACTGAATTGATTATAATATCTCAATATTGATAGTGTGCGACTATTTGCACAACTTTGCATTCTAGATGATATAATGCCCAAAAGATGGGAGGCCGCATGGACCAGCGCAGATCTGAACGTAAAGATACTCTCAATTTCCTCGATATCGAGCACGTGGCACGCAAAGGGGAGGTTCTGAACCAGGGGATGGGCAGAACTCTCGACGTCAGCTCAGTCGGTTTGAAACTCGAGACCCATATTCCACTGACACCCGGGGAGATACTCCAAGTGGCCATCGGGCTTGATGACGACGTGGTAAATCTGCAGGGACGGATCGTGCACGTTGCTCAGGTGGAGCGGGACCTTTACCACGCGGGTGTAGATTTTGTTGATCTCGACAGTGAGGGGCAGCGGGTGCTCAATCGCTACCTTGAAGCCTTCAAGGCGGCTAATAGCTGAGCCGCTGATACTTTTTCGAACAATAAAGGGACCGTTATGTCGGTCCCTTTTTTTGTGGCAGTGGCCGGTCATTACGGTAAATCAACCCCCATGTGATCAACATCACGAGTCCGGCAAGCAGGAACAATGCACTCAGCGGAAGAAATTTGGCGATTGCGCCGAGACTCACGGAACCCAAAAAGATTCCGGTGTCGATGGCGCCGGTGAAGATACCTGTGACACGTCCGCGATAGCTTGCCGGAATATCGCGGATAGCTAAGGTGTTGAGTGTTGGGAAAAGGAGTCCGTGCCCCGCACCGCAGACAAATCCGGCCAGCGCCATCATAAAATAACTGCTAGCTGGAAGTACCAGCAGAAGGCCGACGCCACAAACTAGGAACGCCCAGGGCAGCACGCGCCGTTCGCCGACGCGGTCGGCAAGCCGCCCGATAAACAGGCGTGAAGTAATCGCAGCGAGGGAGTAGCTTACGAAAAATGGGGTTACGAGATCGAGCTGACGTTGTTCGCAGAGCGGTGCAATGAAATTACCTGATGTTGATACGCCTAAACCGAAAAGGCCGGCGAGCAGGGCAACACAGGCGTGACGTGGCTGCATAAGTAGTCTGAAGAAACCGGGTTGAGTGGTCGTGTGTAACTGGGCTCCGATGCGGTCCTGCAGGGGCAAATGGACAACCAGGGCTGCAGATGCGAGCAACGTCGAGGTATAGAAGAGACCCTGGGAACCCCACCCCTGGTAGGCCCATTCCGCAAACATCGGTCCGACCGCTATACCAAACAAACCGGACACGCCGAATATGCCGATCCCTTCATTGAGGCGTGTCTCAGGTACCAGGTCGGCAGCGAAGGTAAAGACCGAGGTGAAGCATATGGCCATGCCAATGCCGTGTGCGGCTCTTATAACGCAGAGTTGCAACAGTGGCAGGGGAGTCTGGTCGAACAGCGGGTAACTCAGTGGCATTAGTACCATGATCACGCAGCCAGCGGTGAAGCAATGCTTGCGCCCGAAGCGGTCGATCAAGGGGGATATCCATGGCCTGCACGCAGCCGAAGCAAGGGCAAAAATGCCCATCAGTAGACCAATGTCCGCAGTGTTGCCCCCATGTGCTGTGATGAATAACGGAAACAGGAAATAACATGTGAAGCTCGCCACGATGGCGAGGTTAGCTGCAAACAGGGCGAAAAATGCCGGTGAATAAAGCATCGGGGGTTGTTCTCCAAGGGATAGACCCTTATAACTGTTGCTCTGAAGAGCGTCAATAAAAGAAGCTGATCTGTAGCATCGTATCTGATGGAGTTGAGAGATGAACCACAAAGACAAACGAGCCGCGATCCGTCGCAGCGATTACCGTGCCTATCCATATACCGTTGAGACGGTTCAACTGCACGTCGATCTCCACCCTACAGAGACCCGGGTAGATTGCCGCATGCAGATACGCCGCAATCTCGGCACCTCTGAGGAAGAGCCGCTGGTGCTGGTTGGTCAGGGGATGACGCTTAACCGCGTGCAACTCGATGATGTCGAGCTTCCAGATGAGAAGTATCTGCTCGATAGTGAGCGACTGATCCTCGACAGGTTGCCAGAGCAATTTGTCCTGGAAACGCAGGTAACCATCGATCCGCAGAGCAACGAAGCCCTCGAGGGGCTGTACATGTCAAACGGCATGTTCTGCACGCAATGCGAGGCTGAGGGGTTTCGCAAGATCACCTTTTACCCCGACCGCCCCGATGTGCTGGCCCGGTTTACGACCACCGTGGTCGGTAGCGTGGAGCAGCAGCCGGTATTGCTCGCCAACGGCAACCCTGTCGCACGTGGTGAACTGGACGGAGGACGCCATTTTGTAACCTGGGAAGACCCGTATCCCAAGCCGAGTTACCTGTTTGCCCTGGTCGCAGGGGATCTGCACCGGATCGAAGATAGTTTTACGACGGTCAGCGGTCGTAAAGTCGCTTTGCAGTTTTACGTCGAGCCACGCAATAAAGACAAATGCGCACATGCGATCGCGTCATTGAAGCAGGCGATGCGTTGGGATGAGCAGCGTTTCGGACTCGAGTACGACCTGGATATCTACATGGTCGTGGCGGTTGATGATTTCAACATGGGGGCCATGGAGAACAAGGGCCTGAATGTGTTCAACTCTAAATATGTCCTGGCCAAGCCTGAGACGGCGACCGACAGTGATTTTGAGGCCATCCAGGGAGTTATCGGACACGAATACTTTCACAACTGGACCGGTAACCGCGTTACCTGTCGTGACTGGTTTCAGCTCTCCCTCAAGGAGGGATTGACCGTCTATCGAGATCAGGAGTTTTCGGCCGATATGACGTCACGCCCTGTGAAACGGATCGAAGAGGTGCGGATGCTGCGCGCGGCCCAGTTCCCGGAAGATAGCGGACCACTGGCGCACCCGGTGCGTCCGGAGAACTACGTCGAAATCAACAATTTTTACACTACCACCATCTATAACAAGGGCGCCGAAGTGGTACGCATGATCGCCACGCTACTCGGCGACGACGGCTTTCGCGCGGGGATGGACCTCTACATTCAGCGTCACGACGGGCAGGCGGCGACGGTCGACGACTTCGTCAGTGCCATGGCCGATGCGAATGGGACCGATCTGACGCAGTTTATGCGCTGGTACAGTCAGGCGGGGACGCCGGTAATCAAGGGTGTTGGCAGCTACGACCCCAAGGCGCAAACCTACACGCTGTCCCTGACGCAGCACTGTCCCCCGACCCCCGGTCAGGAGCAGAAGCAGCCGTTTCACGTGCCGGTTGTCGCAGGACTGATCGGTAAAGACGGAAGCGACCTGGCTACCAGCGTTACCGGTGCCGCCGGTGCGGCAAAAAAGACCAACCACGTACTCGAACTACGCGACGCTGAGCAAAGCTTTGTTTTCGAGGGGGTTACGGAAGAGCCTATCCCGTCTCTGCTGCGGGAGTTTTCCGCCCCGGTCAAGCTGAGTGTCGATTATACGCGAGGTGAGCGCGCATTTTTAATGGCACACGACAGTGATAGCTTTAACCGCTGGGAGGCGGCCCAGCAGCTGGCTTGTGAGCTGCTGCTCGAAGCCGTCACCGAAGGAAAGAGCGGACCGGTGTTCGATGCGGAATTTATCGAAGCGTGTCGCGTGCTGGTGTGTGATGACCAGAGCGATGCGGCGCTACGCGCGCTGGCACTGACCTTGCCCGGCGAGGGGTACCTCTCCGAGAGTATGGCCGTTGTTGACCCGGTGGCAGTGCGCAGGGTGAGGCAGCTTGGGCGCAAACAGCTGGGTGTGGCGCTGCAGGAGGAATGGCGGGAGGTGTATGCACGTTACCAGCAAGGCGCTCCCTATGCCTGCACACCGGAAGCGATAGGGGCACGTAGCCTGAGAAACCAGGCAATGGCCTATCTGGTGACCCTCGATGAACAGGAGCATGTACGACGCTGCCTTGAGCACTATCGACAAGCCGACAACATGACCGATGCCATGGCGGCGGTGACGGTACTGGTGAATCAGGGATGTGCCGAGCGCCAGGAAGTTCTCGACGATTTTGCTGCGCGCTGGCAGGCCGATCCGTTGGTCATGGATAAGTGGTTTTCCGTTCAGGCCGTGGCCCTGCACGATGAGGTACTGCAGGATGTTCAACGTCTGATGGCTCATCCGGCCTTCAGCATCAAGAACCCGAATAAGGTCAGGTCGTTGATCGGAGCGTTTGCCCATGGTAACCCCGGGGCCTTTCATCGCAGTGACGGTGAAGGTTACCGTTTTGTCGGTGAACAGGTGGTGCTCATCGACCAGTTCAATCCGCAGGTCGCCGCACGGCTGGCTTCGGTGTTCACCCGCTGGGGACGTTACGATGCGCCGCGTCAGGAGAAGATGCGTAGTGAGCTGGAGCGGATGCTGGCCGCTCCACGACTCTCTGAGGATGTTTACGAAATCGCCAGCAAGAGTCTCAAGGGATAACCCGTATGCAGCGTGTTTTGATTATCGGTTGCGGAGATATCGGCAAGCGGATCGCCAGGCGAGCTAAAAAAGCAGGGCTGGAGGTCTGGGCGCTTACGCGCAGCGAAACCCATGCCAGTGAAATGCAGGAGCTCGGCATAAACACGGTCACGGGAGATCTCGATGAGCCGTTGCCGATCGACAACCTGCCAACGGCCGGAGCGCACGTGATCTACCTGGCACCACCCCCCGGTGGTGGGGAAAACGATCCGCGGGTACGCACCTTTGCGGCTTCGGTGTTGCCGGGAGAAGAGCCGGCCAAAGTGGTTTACGTCAGCACCAGCGGGGTCTATGGGGACTGTGAAGGAGCGGTGGTGACTGAGCAGACGCCGCTCAATCCGCAAACGGCTCGTGCGCTGCGCCGGGTGGACGCCGAACAGCTGCTCGGAGAATGGGGCAAACACCGCAATATTCCGGTGGTGGTGCTGCGTGTCACTGGGATCTACGGACCCGGGCGCTGGCCGTTGGCTCGGCTGCGCGAGGGGCATCCGGTGTTGCGTGAAGCGGAAGCCGGACTCACCAATAGGATCCATGCCGATGACCTGGCGAACATCTGCCTTGAGGCTGCAGAACGAGCAGATGCCGGAGAAGTCTACAATGTCAGCGATGGTCACCCGACCAGCATGACCGAGTATTTCAACCGCGTGGCGGATGCCTTCGATCTGCCGCGTCCCCCGCAGGTGACCCAGGAGGAGGCAAAGCAGGTGATGACACCGCTGATGCTCTCGTATATCGCTGAGTCACGACGTATGGACAACGGCAAGCTGCTGCAGGAGTTGGGTGTGATTCTCGAGTACCCCGACCTGGAGGCCGGGTTGCAAACAGCTAAAGGCTGAACCTGAGACACAAAGGGCGTGCAGCGGTGCATTGTGGCCACTGTCACCGTCGGGTGCGAAAAACGTTCAGAAGCCTTGGTAATCGTTGCAAAGCCCCCGTCATGGACGGGGCTTTTGAGGTTGCCGTTGCCGATGAAAGGGTTGTTTCGAGTCCGGCCAGGGTGTAAAGTGAGCGGTCGACGGCAAAGCAGAAGACAGGGAGTCAAATGTTAAAGAAAGTTCGCCACCTGCTCGAAATGATCAAGTTTTCCCACACGGTGTTCGCGTTCCCGTTTGCCCTGATGGGGGCGATACTCGCGGCGTTGGCAAACCAGATGCCGCCGGCCGTCGCACAGATTTTCTGGATCTGTGTCGCCATGGTCGGTGAGCGCTGCGCGGCGATGGCCCTTAATCGCATCATCGACGCGCGTATCGATGCCGACAACCCGCGTACCGCGCAGCGCCACATCCCGGCTGGGGTGATATCCCGCCAGGAGGCGTGGTTGTTCGTCGTCGGCTCGCTGTTGTTGCTGCTGGTCGCCGCATGGATGCTCAACCCGCTCTGCCTGTACCTGGCGCCACTGGCGGTGGCCCTGTTTGTCCTCTACGCCTATTGCAAACGTTTTACCGCCTATGCCCATGTGGTGCTCGGTATCTGCCTGGCGGGCGCTCCGGTGGGTGCCTGGATCGCCCTGCGCGGCGATATTGGCTGGCCGGTGATCGCCCTGGGGCTGGCGGTCCTATTCTGGGTCGCCGGTTTCGACATCTTTTATGCCCTGCAGGATCTCGACTTCGATCGCAACCGCGGACTCTACTCGATTCCCTCGCGCCTCGGCGAGGCACGGGCCATCGGCCTGGTGCGCATCTTCCACGTGTTGATGATCGTGTTGCTGCTGGCCCTGTACGCCGGCACGCAACTCGGGGCGATCTACCTGCTCGGGGTGTTGGCTGCGGCAGGGATGTTGATCTACGAGCACCGCCTGGTGCGTCCCGGAGACTTGTCGCGGCTGGATGCGGCGTTTTTCAATATGAACGGCTACATCAGCGTGAGCCTGCTGGCGTTTACCGTCGCCGACGTGCTGCTGTAGCGAAGGGGTAATGATGGAACATGTCGTGGTTGCCATCACCGGGGCCTCGGGTAGCATCTACGGCCTGCGCCTGGTCGAGGAACTGCTCAAACAGCCGTTGCGGGTTACACTGCTGATCTCCACGGCCGGACGTCAGGTGCTGGCCCACGAAGTGGGGCTGCAGCTTGCCGCCGAACCGCACGAGCGCCTGCTGCAGTTACGGACCTATTTCGAGGCCGGAGAGGAGCTGCAGCACAGCGCTGAAGACGATTTTTTCGCCCCGGTGGCGAGCGGCTCGTCCGCACCGGATGCGATGGTTGTCGCCCCCTGTTCCATGGGGACGGCGGCGCGTATCGCCGCCGGGCTGAGCCAGGCCCTGATCGAGCGGGTGGCGGACGTAGCTCTCAAGGAGCGCCGCCCGTTGCTGCTGGTGCCGCGTGAAACTCCGCTGAGCTTGATTCATCTTGAGAACCTGACACGGCTTACCCGCGCCGGAGCGCAGGTACTGCCGGCGATGCCGGCCTTTTACCAGCAGCCGCAGAGCGTCGCTGAAATGGTTGATTTCGTGGTCGGCAAGGTCCTCGATGCCTTGCAGCTGCCGCATGAACTGTTTAAGCGCTGGGGGGAGACTCCGGCAGATGAAAGTGAGAGCTGAACAACGTGTCTGAAAGTCTGGCAAGCATACGTACCCGCGTCGAAAACGGAGAGCGACTCAGCGGTGACGACGCCCTGGTGCTTTTCAACTCCTGTGACCTGCTGGAGGTCGGCGAACTCGCCGCCCTGGCCAACCGACGTCTGAATGACGACAAGGTCTACTTCAATGTCAACCGGCACGTCAACTACACCAACCTGTGTGTCAATCGCTGTACCTTCTGTGCCTTTTCCAAGGGGGTTGAGGACGAGGGCTGCTATACGCTGGCGCTGACCGATATCCTCGAGAAGTGTGCCGAGGCCAACGCGGCCGGTGCCACCGAGATTCACATGGTCGGTGGTCTGCATCCCGAGCTCCCCTTTGATTTTTATCTGGAAATGCTCGCCAGCATCAAAGCCGACAACCCCGATCTGCACCTCAAGGCGTTTACGGCGGTGGAGATCGACTACTTTTCAGAGCTCACCGGGCAGAGTATCGTTACGGTGCTGAATGAACTGAAAGAGGCCGGTCTCGACTCGATGCCGGGCGGAGGTGCCGAGATCTTTGCCAAGCGGGTGCGCGACAAGATCTGCCCGGAGAAGATCTCCGGCGAGCGTTGGCTCGAGATCATCGGGGCGGCACACAGTAACGGCCTCAAGACCAATGCGAGCATGCTCTTCGGACACCTCGAGGAGTATGCAGACCGGGTGGATCACCTGCTCAAACTGCGCGAATTGCAGGATCGCAGCGGTGGTTTCCAGGCCTTTATTCCGCTCGCTTTTCAGCCCGACAACACTCGGGTCCCCGGTGCCAAGGGGGTCGGCGGCGTCGACGCCCTCAAGACCCTGGCGATCAGCCGACTGGTGCTCGACAACTTCCGGCACGTCAAGGCCTACTGGGTGATGCTCGGCCTCAAGATTGCCCAGGTGGCTCTCGCTTTCGGGGTCAACGATCTCGACGGGACCGTGGTCGAGGAGAAGATCGGTCACGATGCCGGCGCCGATTCCCCCCAGGCGATGTCACAAGAGCAGCTGCTGGAGCTGATCCGCAAGGCGGGCAAGCAGCCGGTGGAGCGGGATACCCTCTACCGTGAATTGAGAAGCTTCTGATGAGCGGGGTTCTTGAAGAGATTAAGGAGCGTCTCGAAGCGGGAGAGGCGATCGACCGCGAGCAGGCGTTGTGGCTGCTGACCGGGGCCGAGCTGCTCTCTCTCGGCAAGCTGGCGCACGCGCAGCGACTCGAGCGCCACCCCGAGGGGCGGGTTACCTACGTCATTGATCGCAACGTCAACTACACCAACGTCTGTACCTCCAAGTGCCGTTTCTGTGCGTTCTTCCGCGAGGCCGAAGCCGACGACGCCTACCTGCTCGACTACGAAGCGATCTATGCCAAGGTCGCCGAGCTGGTCGAGCATGGCGGTACCCAGCTGCTGATGCAGGGTGGTCTGCATCCGGATTTGCAGATCGAGTGGTACGAGGCGCTGTTTCGCGAATTGAAGCAGCGCTTTCCCCAGGTCCAGGTGCATTCCCTGTCGCCGGCCGAGGTGATCCATATCGCCGAGGTTTCCGGGCTGACCATGCGTACCTGTCTGGAGCGGTTGCAGGCGGCGGGTCTCGACTCGGTGCCGGGAGGCGGTGCCGAGGTGCTGGTCGACAAGGTGCGCGAGGAAATCTCGCCCAACAAGATCGGCTGGCGTCGCTGGGCCGAGGTGATGGAGACCGCCCACGAGCTCGGTATGCGTACCACCGCGACCATGATGTTCGGCTCGCGTGAGCGGCCCGAGGATATCGTTGAGCACCTGTTCCGGGTGCGCGAGATCCAACAGCGCACCGGAGGTTTCACTGCCTTCATCCCCTGGACCTTCCAGCCCGACAATACCGAACTCGGTGGCGAGACCGCCAGCGGTGTCGAGTATTTGCGGGTGCTGGCACTGTCGCGCCTGGTGCTCGATAATATCGACAACGTCCAGGCGAGCTGGGTCACCCAGGGCGCGCACATGGCCCAGGTGGCGCTGTTTTTCGGCGCCAACGACCTCGGTGGCACCATGCTCGAGGAGAACGTGGTCGCCGCTGCCGGTTGCTCCTTCCGCCTGAGCGAAGAAGAGATCCGTGACATCGTCCGTGGCGCCGGTTTTGAGCCGGCCAAGCGGGATACCCTGTATCGCATCCTGGAGGGCTAAAGGCCATCCGGATGACTCATCTGACGAGGCTGTAATGATCCCACTGCGTAATAATATTGCCAACATGTCGGGCTACGTCCCCGGCTTTCAGCCGCGCGACGGCGAGCGCTGGATCAAGCTCAACACCAACGAAAACCCCTATCCCCCTTCGCCCAGGGTGCGGGAGGCGATCCTCGCCGAGCTCGGCGAGGACGGCGCGCATCTGCGCCAGTACCCCGATCCCCCCAGCCAGGCGGCGCGGGAGGAGGCGGCCAGGCTCTACGGCTTCGAGCCTGAATGGCTGATCATGGCCAACGGCTCCGACGAGCTGCTCAACAACCTGATTCGCGCCTTCGTTGCCGAAGGGGAGGAACTGGCCTTCGTCAATCCCTCGTATTCCTACTATGCGACCCTCGCCGAAATTCAGGGGGCGAAGGTCAGGACATTCGGGCTCGATGAGAAA
Source organism: Desulfuromonas sp. (assembly GCA_002869605.1). The sequence goes on from PKUI01000183.1 coordinate 21,776, forward strand.
TGGCGGCTGACGGACTTCCCCGAGCGCTACCGCGGCAAGCTGCTGTTTTTGACTTCGCCCAACGCGCCGCTCGGTTTTGCCTTTCCGCTTGACTATATCGAAGAGCTCGCCGGCCGCTGTGATGGGATGCTGGTGGTCGACGAAGCGTATGCCGACTTTGCCGAAGGGAACGCCCTCGAGCTGGTCAAGCGCTGTGACAACGTTATTGTCACCCGCACCTTCTCCAAGAGCTACGCCCTGGCCGGGATGCGTCTCGGGCTGGCGGTGGCGCGCCCCGAGGTGATCGCGGCGCTTGACAAGATCCGAGATCACTACAACCTCGACCGGCTTGCCCAGGTCGCGGCGCTTGAGGCGCTCAAGGACCAGGCGTACTTCAAGGAGCGGGTTGCCGAGGTGGTGGCGACGCGCGAATGGTTCAGCGCCGAGCTGCGCAAGCGACGCTACACGGTGATCCCGTCGCAGGGTAATTATGTGTTCGCCATCCCGTCCGACCGCGATGGGCAGCGGGTCTTCGAGGCGCTGCAGGAGCGACGTATCCTGGTACGATTCTTCTCCGACTCCCTGCTCGCCCACGGGCTGCGCATCTCGATCGGTACACGCGAGGAGATGGAGACCACCCTCGCCGCGCTGGTGGAGATCGGCTAGCGATCCGATGTCCGAGCTACCGTTTGCCGCTGTCGAGGTCGGCACGCGACTTCTGGCCTGGTACGAAGACTGCGGTCGTGACCTTCCCTGGCGGCATACCCGCGATCCCTATGCGATCTGGCTCTCCGAGATCATGCTGCAGCAGACCGGGGTCGAGACGGTTATCCCCTACTACCGTACCTTTCTCGAACACTATCCGGCAGTGCAGGACCTCGCCGCTGCGAGCGTCGAAGAGGTGATCGAGCAGTGGTCCGGACTCGGTTACTACCGCCGGGCGCGTAATCTGCACGCCGCAGCACGGCGAGTGACACAGGAGCATGGCGGACTCTTCCCGGACAGCCTCGAGGGGTTGCAGAGTCTGCCTGGAGTCGGTCGTTCCACGGCCGCGGCGATCCTGTCGATCGCCTTTGATGTCCCGGCCGCAATTCTCGACGGCAATGTGCGCCGCGTTCTGTGCCGGCTGTTCGCCCTGCAGGGTGACCCGCGCGCAAGTGCGGCAGAGAAACAGCTGTGGGGCTGGGCCGAGGCGTTGACCTCAAGGGAACGGCCTCACGATTACGCCCAGGCGATCATGGACCTCGGTGCGACGCTCTGTACGCCGCGGCAGCCGGCTTGTGCGCGCTGTCCACTGGCTGGACTCTGCCAGGGACACCGTCAGGGGATCGCCGAGCAGTTGCCGCAGCCCCGGGCACGCAGGCAGCTGCCGCAACGGCAGCAGGTTGCGCTGCTGCTGGAGCATGATGGCAAGGTTCTGGTCTGTCGACGTGGTCTTGACGGCATGCTCGGCGGCCTTTGGGAGTTCCCGAACCGCGACCTGGACGGCGAAGAGACCGCCGATTCGGTCGCAGTGCAGCTGGCGCTCGAACTGGGTGGCGGGGTGCCGCAAGCGGTTGGCCGCATCAAACACGTCTACTCCCACTTCGGCCTGACGGTGCAGCTTTTTATGAGCCGTACCAACGCCGCCTCCCGGGTCGAGGAGGAAGGTGCCTGTCGCTGGCTGGCACACGAAGAACTGTCCCAACTCGCCCTACACGGCGCCCACCAGAAGGCGCTGACACTGTATAACGAAACAAGGAGCCCGGATGAGCCTGCCGCCGATTCTTAAACATGACGATGAAATAGCCGAGCTGGCTGCAACCCTGGCCAAAGAGGCGGTGATCGCCGTTGATCTCGAAGCCGACTCGATGCACAACTATCAGGATAAAATCTGCCTGTTGCAGTTCTCGACGCCGAGCCAGACGCTGTTGGTCGACCCGCTCGCCGGAGCGGAACTGGCTCCCCTCGGCGAGGTGCTGGGCGATGCTTCGATCCGCAAGCTGTTCCACGCCGCCGACTACGACATCCGCTGCCTGCGTCGCGACTTTGGCTGGCAGGTCAACGGGCTGTTCGACACCATGATCAGTTGCCAGTTTCTCGGCGAGGAAAAGTACGGTCTCGCCGATGTCCTGTTCAAGTATTATGGCCTCGAGCTCGACAAGCAGTTCCAGCGTGCCGACTGGTCACAGCGTCCCCTGAGCGAGGGGATGATCCGCTATGCCGCGGGCGATACCGCTTATCTGCATAGCTTGGCCGAACAGCTGGAGGAGCGGCTGCTGGAGGCGGGACGACGCGAGTGGCTGGCCGAGGAATTCGAACTGCTCGAGCAGGTACGCTTTCAGGAGCACGACGGGCCGCTGTGCCTGCGCGTCAAGGGAGCAGGGACCCTCGAGCGGCGTCAGCTTGGCATCCTCGAGGAGCTATTGCAGTGGCGCGAGAAGGAGGCTGAACGGCGTGACCGTCCCCCCTTCAAGGTGCTGGGGAACAAGTCACTGCTGGCCATGGCCCAGCAGGCTCCTGCGACGACGCAGGGGCTGGTCGCCCTTGAGGGAGTGTCGCCGCGCCTGGTTGAGCGTTACGGCAAGCCTTTGCTCAAGGCGATCGCCCGGGGGCTCGCTCTGCCCGAACAGGAACTGCCCCGTTTTCCCCGTGGCGAGCGGCGGCGGCGGGACCCGCAGGTCGAAGTGTGCCTCAAGCGTCTCAAGGCGTGGCGTAGTGAGATTTCAACCGAGTTGGCGCTCGAGCCGGGGGTGCTGATCAATAATGCCCAGCTCGAAAGCCTGGCCAACGCGCCGGCAGGCAGCGTGGACGTACTGCCGGGACTCAAGAGATGGCAGCGGCGCGAATTCGGTCAGGCGTTGCTGGGAGTGCTGGTCGCGGAGTAACACTTTGGCGATGAAAAAGCTGCAGACCTTTGCCGTACACGAAGGGCCGCTGGCCGGGATGCTCAAGGAGCGCCTCGAGCAGGAGTGGGTTGCCTGTCTGGTGCGCAACCAGCAGCTGTTTGCTGCGCTTGGGGAGATCCCTTTCACCGAATGCTTCCCTGAACTGTGGGTGGTCGATGCAGAGACCTGGCCGCGAGCCAAGGCGCTGCTCGACCAATGGCTCGGTGGTGGCAGCGTAAGCGAGGCATGGACCTGTTCGGGGTGTGGCGAGTTGATTGAGCCGCCGTTTTCCTCCTGCTGGCGATGTGGGCGTGAGCATCCCTGAGGGGTGGAGACGATACCATAAGATGTGGAAAAGCGCGGTCCAGGAGGGCCGCGCTTTTTTTATGCCGCCGGGGGCGCCCGGCAGCGCCTTCCTTTTCTTGCTTGTCCAAGAAAAGGAAGCAAAAGAAGGACACCCCGAACTCCGTCACCCGATGACCGGGTGCCCTCGCTGTCCGGAATTTTAATCCAGCCGGCTCGCGTGCTCGCCAGACGGCAAGATTAAAATCCCGGCACTCGGTGACTTCGCACGGGGCCCCGTAAAGGCAGTGGAACAGTCAAAGGCTTTTTTTCTCCCGTGTGACGTCGCCGGAGTAGCGACGGTTCGCGCCGAAACAGGCCGAAGAGTTGAGCGCAGCGAATGGAGAAGGCCGGGCGGGGAGCGGTGTTGCGGAGGGAACCTGCCGCTGTTTGGCGGGCAAGGAGGCCGGGCACCCTTTTCTGCCTACTCTTTTGTGGCGTGACAAAAGAGTAGGGCGTCGTCAGGGGGCGCAACCCCTGGGTCTTCGTTTTTCTAGGAAGAACCCCTCTCACGGGAAGGGGGTCAGCGCGTCTTACCCGGTATCCCCGGTTCCGTCATCGGGCGCGGATCGAGCAGGCGGTCGAGCTCGGTCTCTTCCATGTCGAGGCGTTCGCGCGCCACCTCGCGCACTGTTTTGCCATGCTGGTAGGCGTGCTTGGCGATCTCGGCGGCGCGGTCGTAGCCGATCACCGGCGCCAGCGCGGTACACATGGCGAGGCTCTCTTCGATCAACCCTTCGCAGCGCTGACGGTCGGCGCTAAGCCCCTGCAGGCAGCGCTCCTCGAAGGCGGCTACCGCGCCGCAGAGCAGGTCGATCGACTGCAGCAGGTTGTAGGCGATCAGTGGCATCATCACGTTGAGTTCGAAGTTGCCGGAGAGGCCGCCCAGGGTGACGACGGCATCGTTGCCGATAACCTGGGCACAGACCTGGATCAAGCTTTCGGCCATCACCGGGTTGACCTTGCCCGGCATGATCGAGCTGCCGGGCTGTACCGCCGGCAGTTGCAGTTCGCCGAGGCCGCAGCGCGGACCGCTGCCGAGGAAGCGGATGTCGTTGGCAATCTTGTACAGGGTTACGGCACAGCTTTTCAGGGCCGCGCTGGTGGCGACACAGGGATCCTTGGCCGCCTGGGCCTCGAAGTGATTTTCCGCTTCGCGGAAAAGCAGAACATGGACTGCGCCGAGCCCTTCGATGACCCGTGCCGCAAATTCGGGATGGGTATTGATCCCGGTTCCGACCGCTGTGCCGCCAAGAGGTAACTCATGCAGATCTTCCAGTGCCTGCTCGATCCGTTCGATGGCTCGCTCAACCTGGCGGGCGTAACCGGAGAAGATCTGGCCGAGGCGTACCGGCGTTGCGTCCTGCAGGTGCGTACGGCCGATGGTGATGATGTCGTCGAATTCTTCGGCCTTGTCGGCAAGGCTGTTCTGCAGGACCTCGAGGGCCGGTAGCAGACGGTTGCGCAGCTCAACCGCAGCCGCCAGGTGGATGGCGGTGGGGATGACGTCGTTGCTCGATTGGCCAAGATTGACGTGGTCGTTGGGGTGGATCTCCAACTCGATGCCGTCCTCGGCGAGGTTGCGTTTGGCCAGAGTAGCGATGACCTCGTTGGTGTTCATGTTGGTGCTGGTGCCAGAGCCTGTCTGAAAGATGTCGAGCGGGAACTGTTCGTCGAGGTTGCCGCGTGCGACTTCCTCGGCGGCGTCCATGATCGCCAGTGCGCGTCTCTCGTCAAGCAGGCCGAGGTCGCGATTGACCCGTGCGGCATGTTCCTTGATCTGCCCCATGGCACGCAGGAAGGGGCGCGGGAAACGCAACCCGGAGATCGGGAAGTTTTCCAGGGCACGGGCGGTTTGAGCGCCGTAGAGGGCGTCTTCGGGGACTTCCATTTCGCCCATGGAGTCGCGTTCGATACGTGTTGACACGATGGTCTCCTTTCTTAAGCACAAATAAATCCTCCCAGAGCATAGCAAGTTGCAGGTTTCCGTCAATCGCTTCGTGATTAACTTTAGTTAGAGTAAATATATTTAGTAAATTTTATCCTCGCTAAGCTTTAGCCCATCGGGTACAATTCGCGCCATGAGTAGCCTCGCCTTTTCCCTGATCCTGTTCTCCGCCCTGATGCACGCGCTCTGGAACCTGCTTGTCAAGCGCAGCCAGGACAAGACCGTCTTCATCTGGTGGATGTTCGTGGTCTCGGGGTGCCTGCTCAACCTGCTGGTCTGGTTCTATTTCCGTCCCCTGCCGCCGCTACACCCCGAAGTGCTGTTGCTGGCAGCGGCCGGCGGTGGCTGTTTTGTCCTCTATCACCTGTTCAACGGGGTAGCCTACCGCGACGGTGACCTGTCGCTGGCCTACCCGCTGTCACAGACCTCGATGGTCTATGTACCGCTCTGGGGGACCTGGCTGCTCGGTGAGCAGATCACGCCAATCGGTGGAGTTGGCATCGGCTTAATTCTGCTCGGAGCCTACTCGATCCAGCTGCGCAGCCTGCGCAGCAGTGAAATTTTACGGCCCTTTCGCAGCCTCGGCGAACTGCCGGTGCGGGCCGCCCTGGCGGCTGGGCTGATCTACTCGGTCGGGGCGGTTATCGACAAGACCGGGGTGACCATCTTCCCGCCGTTGCAGTTCACCTGGCTGCTGGTGATGAGCATGTTCACGATCATGACTCTCAACCTGATGCGTCCCCGTTTTCGCGGCAGGATTGTCCGGGAGTGGCGGGCCAGTCGAGGGTTGATTCTGCTCTCCGGGCCGGTAATGATGGGTTCATTCCTGACTTTCCGCTACGGTCTGCAGATGGCCCCAGTCAGCTACGCAGTGCCGGTGCGCCAGTTCAGCTTGCTGTTCGGGGTGTTGATCGGGGCGTTGTTCCTCGGCGAGAGCCATGGGCGCATCCGCTTTGTTTCCGCGCTGCTGGTCATGGCCGGAGCGTTGCTTATTCGCCTCGGCTGAATCTCATCGCTTCAAATGCAGAGTTGTTTCTGCTAATCTAATCAGATGTGTCTGTGTTGATTGAGGACAGACGATATCCTATCTCCCTGGAGGAAGCATGAAGCGTTTACTGATGTTGATGTTGGCTGGTGTGGTGGCGATGATAGTAGGCTGTGGCGGCGGTGGCGGCGCCAAGAGTCTCAAGGCCCTTCCGCAGATCAAGAAGGTTGCGGTAGTTTCGATCTCCGTCAGTGACTGGGGGGGCTCGGTCAAGACCAATGCCGCTGGCGGCAATGTCCTGCAGACCATGCAGAACGCTACCAATACCATGCTTGGCGACACCGAAACGCGCCTCGCGCAGCAGTACCAGGTGGTCAAGGCGTCGAATTTTATTGGCAAGAAGAACTACCGGAACGAGATTGTCGAGCATAGTTTCCATATGAACGTCCCGCAGGTCAAGGGGCAGGACCTCGGGGTGTTTACGGCGAATGGTAAAGCACTTCGCCGCGGCGATATCGAGCCGGCCAAGGCCCAGGCGCTGTGTAAGGCGCTGGGGGTCGACGGGGTGTTCGTGATCTTCTCCGAGTGGACCGTGCGTACCGGAGGTTTTATCCCGCTGACAAAGGCGGTAACCAAGAACATCGTCTCGCTGTGGGATGCCCAGGGGAAGAAGGTCTTCACCCGCCGCGTCGACAAGATGGGTAGCCGTACCCTCGGGGCGATGGGGATCAAGGCGGTGACCGCCGATACGGTCAGCGAGTGGACCGGGACCTACAAGCAGTCGCTCGATGTGATTCTCAAGTAACATTCCACGCATAAACCTGTATAGCCGCGCCTGTTATGGGCGCGGCTGTTTTGTTTGTAAGGACCTATCGAGATGAAAAACCTGGCGAATTTCCTGTTTGAGGTCGGCATGCTCAAGCGCACCCCGCGTACCGGGTTCCAGTTTCTCGGCAGCGGTGCCGAATCGGTGGCAGAACACTCGTTCCGCACTGCAGTGATCGGCTACACCCTGGCCCAGCTCGACGAGCAGGCCGACGCGGCGCGGGTGATGATGATGTGCTTGTTCCACGATGTTCCCGAGGCGCGCATCGGCGACCTGAACTATGTCAACAAGAAGTACGTTAAGGTCGATGAAAGGGCGGCGGTGGAGGATCTTGCGCGGACCTTGCCGTTCGGTGACCAGTACCGCGAGGCGCTACAGGAGTTCATGGATAAACAGAGCCGCGAGGCGTTGCTGGCCCACGACGCCGACCAGTTGGAGATGATTCTGGCGCTCAAGGAGTACCGTGACCTCGGTAACCGCAACGCCGACGAGTGGTACCCCTTTTCGCTCAAGCGGCTTCAGACCGAGACCGCGCGTAAGCTGGCCGAGCAGATTTGGACGACCGACTCATCACGCTGGTGGTTCGAGGGGGAGAGCGAGCAGTGGTGGGTCAAGGGGGAAAAGTAGCTGCGTGAGACTGCCCGGGATTAATCTTCGGTGACCGGCGGGGTGTTGTTGGCAGGCATCTCCGTTGCGGGGGCGGTGTCGGGCTCGGAGTCTGAGGCCTCGACTGTGTCGGGGTCTTGTGGTGTCACTTTCCAAAAAGCATCTGCCTGGTGCTCGAGGGTCGTGCCGAAGGGGTCACAGAGCTCTTTGAAGTCACGGCTGAAGGCATCGGCCTGCTCTTGTTGCAGCGGCCGGGGCTGAAAGGCGACCTCAATGTTGTAGACATCGAGCGGCAGCAGTTCCGCCTTGAGAAGCCTGGCGTCGCGCAGGGTGATGCGTGCCAGGGCGCTGGTTCTGGCGGTTTTGCTGTAGGAGCCGAAGGCGAAGTTGCCGAGGCTGTAGTAGATGACGCCGTCACGATAGAGTTCGACCCCCTGCAGCACGTGGGGGTGGTGGCCGATCACCACCTGGGCTCCGGCCTCGATGGCGCGGCGGCCGAGATCCTGCTGGTAGTCCTTCGGTGTCGTCAGCGCCTCGCCTCCCCAGTGAAACGAAACGATCACCACGTCGGCCCGCTTGCGGGCTTTTTTGATGTCGTGGATGAAGTAGCTCGGGTAACCGGGTGCGGTCCCCGGCCGTGACTTGGTGGCGTAGAATGCCTTGGGAAAGGTGTTGGAGTAGGCGAGCAGGGCGATGGTGGTGCCGTCGATTTCGACGAGTGCAGGCTCACGTGCCTGTGTGATGTCGGCGCCAGCGCCAGTGCTCTTCAGCCCGACGGCATGCAGGCTGTCGACGGTGTCGTTGACCCCCTGGTGTCCTAAGTCTCCCATATGGTTGTTGGCCAGGGTCAGCACGTCGTAGCCTGCGTTTTTTAGCGCTTCGGCGGCAGCGGATGAGACCTTGAAGCGGAAGCGTTTGTCGGTGAACTCATCCTGCGAGTTGGTCAGTGGTGCCTCGAGGTTGCCGAGGGTCAGGTCGGCGGAGGTGAGCACGTCACGGGTGGCGTCGAAAGCGTAATCGAAGCCGTACCGTTTGAGTAGCGGTGCCGCGCTGCCGTCGAGCAGAATGTCGCCGCTGGCGATGATGCTGATATCCCGTGCCATGGCGCAGGGGGCCAGGCAAAACAGGAGCAGCAGGGTGAGCAGGATGCGGTACACAAGGAACATAATGGACCCCGGGATGGGTTGCTTGACGGTGGCTGCGGCAGGTGATAATAATAGCTACCTTTTATTCCCTGAGACAAGGCTAAACCATGCTAGATGCAAAGCTTTTACGTGAGCAACCCGAAGAAATAGCGGCCCTTCTTTCCACGCGGGGTCAAAAGATCGACCTGACGCCGGTGGTCGAACTCGATCGTCGCCGTCGTGACCTGCTGCAGGAATCCGAAAGCCTCAAGGCCGAGAAGAACCAGGTCTCCGCGGTAATCGGTCGCACCAAGGACAAGAGCCAGGTCCAGGGCGAGATCGCGCGTATGAAAGAGGTTTCCGCGCGTATCAAGAGTCTCGACGACGAATTGAAGGAGACCGAGCAGCAGCTCAACGACTTTGTGCTGGTGCTGCCGAACATCACCCACGAGGCGTGCCCGGTCGGGCAGAGCGAGGAGGATAATGTCGAAGTCAAGGTGTGGGGAGAAATCCCGCACTTCGACTTCACGGCCAAGGCGCACTGGGATCTCGGTGTCGATCTCGGCATCCTCGACTTCGAAACCGCCAGCAAGCTTGCCGGGGCCCGTTTTGCCCTCTACCGAGGCGCCGGGGCGAGGCTCGAGCGTGCGCTGATCAACTTCATGCTCGACCTGCATACCGGCGAGCACAATTATATTGAAATCCTGCCGCCCTTTATGGTAAACAGACCGACCATGACAGGTACCGGGCAGCTTCCGAAGTTTGAGGAAGACCTGTTTCGGACCGAGGGGGTCGAGCTGTTCCTGATCCCGACAGCCGAGGTCCCGGTGACCAACATGCACCGCGAAGAGATCCTCGCACCGGGCAGCTTGCCGCTGTCGTACGTGGCCTACACCCCCTGCTTCCGCAGGGAGGCCGGTTCGCACGGCAAGGACACTCGAGGACTGATCCGTCAGCACCAGTTCAATAAGGTCGAGTTGGTCAAGTTTGTGCTGCCGGAGGAATCGGACGCCCAACTACAGGTGCTGCGTGGCAACGCCGAAAAGGTCCTGCAACTGCTGGAACTCCCCTACCGGATCGTCGATCTGTGTACCGGGGATATCGGTTTCTCCGCGGCACGCACCTTCGATATCGAGGTCTGGCTGCCGGGGCAGGAGACCTACCGGGAGATTTCATCCTGCTCCAACTTCCGGGATTTCCAGGCGCGGCGAGCGGCGATCCGTTTCCGGCGTGAAGAAGGGGCCAAACCCGAGCTGCTGCATACCCTGAACGGGTCGGGTCTGGCGGTCGGCAGGACGCTGGTGGCGATTCTCGAAAATTACCAGCAGGCCGATGGTAGCGTGGTGATTCCCGAGGTGCTGCGCCCCTACATGGGCGGGCTGGAGAAGATCAGCGCCTTATAGCGCAGAGAAAATAGAACAGTTTGGTGGGCTGGCCGAGTGGTTGAAGGCAGCGGTCTTGAAAACCGCCGTACGGAAACGTACCCGGGGTTCGAATCCCTGGCCCACCGCCATTTACAAAAAACAGGCATTCCGTTAAGATGCCTGCACATCGCGAATACGTTCTGTACGGAGAGGTGGCCGAGCGGCTGAAGGCGGCACCCTGCTAAGGTGTTATACGGGCAACTGTATCGAGGGTTCGAATCCCTCCCTCTCCGCCATTTTCAA
>PKUI01000192.1 GCA_002869605.1 Desulfuromonas sp.
ACCAGGACCTGGTGCCCCTGAGCGGTCAGTTGGGAGACCCCTCCCGGGGTCAGGGCAACCCGGTTCTCTTCGTTCTTGATCTCTTTAAGAAGTCCGATGTGCATGCTGGTCCTTTCTGGGGTGATGGGTCGGGTATCAGAAAGTGTAGCGGATTGTTTGAACGATGCATGCTGCGCGGAGAGTGCAAAATGAAAAACCGGCCTGGGGAGGAGGAGCCCCGGCCGGTTTTTCGTCTTACGGAGACAAAAAAAGAAGGTTTAGAAAGAAGAAGGTTTTTGATCGTCGGCTCGCCTGCCACAACAAGCCTTTGATGGTTGGTAGACTATCCTGCCATGTCACTAAAAAACACCGTGCTTCACGTAAAAGTTTGCACAAGTCGTGACGGTTTAGGGATGTGCGGATGCACAGTCAGGGTAGTCTTCGGGGAGGGGGGAATGCTTTTGCAGCTTTTTTTCCTCAACGGTTCTGTTAAGTTAGAAGTTCATGTTGGATGTTTTGCGCCTGGCGGTTGTCCCTGGTTTCTAGCGAAGGGTGTGAGGTGCTTTGTTTAACACCATCTTAGGTGTGCAGAAATATGACGGAGAGTGTGATGAGTAAGGGGAGTATCCTGCTGCTGGTCGTGATTGTGGCATTAGTCTGGGCGTTTTTTGCCTTTGATCTTGGCCAGTACCTGACCCTGACCTATCTGAAACATCAGCAACGTGCTTTCGAGGGGTTTTACGTTGAACATCGCCTGGCGACGATCGCGGTATACATGCTGGTTTATGTCGTGGTGACCGGCCTGTCGTTGCCGGGGGCGACGATCATGACCCTGGCCGGTGGTGCGATGTTCGGCCTGTGGATCGGTCTGTTTGCCGTATCGTTCGCCAGCACTGTCGGGGCGACGCTGGCGTTTCTGGTCAGCCGCTTCCTGCTGCGAGACAGTGTGCAGGGGCGGTTCGGTGACAAGCTGAAAGCGATCAACGAAGGGGTTGAACGGGATGGTGCGTTTTACCTGTTCGGTTTGCGCCTGGTGCCGCTTTTCCCGTTTTTTGTGATTAACCTGGTCATGGGGCTCACCCCTCTGAAAACCTCGCTTTTCTACATAGTGAGCCAGGTCGGCATGCTGCCCGGCACCTTGGTGTACGTCAACGCCGGCACCCAGCTGGGACAGCTCGACTCGGCCGCGGGCATTCTATCCCCGGGATTGATTCTTTCTTTTGCCCTGCTGGGTGTCTTTCCGCTGCTGGCGCGAAATTTTCTCGGCATGCTCAAGGGACGTAAAGCGCTCGCCGGTCACGCGCGCCCTAAGACCTTTGATTACAACCTGGTCGTGCTCGGTGCCGGATCCGCCGGCCTGGTGAGCGCCTATATCGCCGCGGCGGTCAAGGCAAAGGTGGCGCTGATCGAGAAATACAGGATGGGCGGGGACTGCCTGAACAGTGGTTGTGTGCCGAGTAAAGCGCTGATCCGCTCGGCCAAGATGCTCCGCTACGCCCAGCGGGCGAGCGACTTCGGGTTAAAGCGGGCCGACGGCGATTACGACTTCGCTGCGGTGATGGAGCGGGTGCAACAGGTCGTCAAAAGGGTTGAGCCGCATGATTCTGCAGAGCGCTACACCGGCCTCGGGGTCGAGGTGATACAGGGGACGGCGCGGGTCAAGTCACCCTTCGAGGTCGAGGTCAACGGACGAACCCTGACGACCCGCAGTATCATTATCGCAACCGGTGCCCAGCCCCTGGTACCGCCGATTCCCGGGCTCGAAGAGGTTGGCTACCTGACCTCGGATACGCTCTGGGAATTGCGCGAAAAACCCCGACGGTTGGTGGTTCTCGGCGGTGGCCCGATCGGTTGTGAGTTGGCCCAGGCGATGGCGCGCCTCGGAGTTGAGGTGGCCCTGGTAGAGATGGCTCCCCGCCTTCTGGTGCGTGAGGATCCGGAAGTGTCGGAGTTTGTGGCGGAACGTTTCGGGTTCGAGGGGGTTCGGGTTTTAACCGGCCATGCCGCCAAGCAGGCTCGGGTTGTCGATGGGCGCAAGGTGCTGTTGTGCGATTTTCAGGGGGAAGCGGTTGAACTGGAGTTCGATGAGATTCTGGTGGCGGTAGGGCGCAAGGCCAATGTACGTGGTTTCGGGCTCGAAGAGCTTGGCGTACGCCTCTCTTCACGTGGCACCCTCGAGGCCGATCCTTTGCTGCGCACCAATTTTCCCAACATCCTTTGTGCCGGAGATGTCACCGGGCCGTACCAGTTTACGCATACGGCCGGGCACCAGGCCTGGTACGCTGCGGTCAATGCCCTGTTTTCGCCGTTCAAGACGTTTAAGGTCGATTACCGCGTTATCCCGTGGTGTACCTTCACGGACCCGGAGGTGGCACGGGTCGGGTTGAACGAAAGCGAAGCGAATGCGCAGGGGGTGGCTTTCGAGTTGACTCGCTATAGCATGGAAGAGCTCGATCGTGCGATTGTCGACTCGGAGGCACATGGCTGGGTGAAGGTTCTTACCTCTCCGGGGAAAGATAAAATTCTCGGGGTGACTATCGTAGGCTCCCATGCCGGGGATTTGCTCGCTGAATATGTTTTGGCGATGAAGTACGGCATCGGACTCAATAAAATTCTCGGCACCATTCACACCTATCCGACCCTGGCCGAGGCCAACAAGGCGGCGGCCGGGGAGTGGAAGCGTGCCCATGTGCCGGAGAGGCTACTTGGCTGGGTTGAGCGTTATCATCGCTGGCGCCGGGGTTCCTAGGCCCTGAGAAAGAAAAAGCCGACACGGGGGAGGAGCCCGGTCGGCTTTTTCCAGAAGAAGAGAAGGAAGTTGCAAAGTATGAAGAAGGTTTTTTCGCCGGCCTGCCTGCCACAACAAGCCTTTGATGGTTATGATGCTACCGGTTCCGGCCACTAAAAAACAGGTGAAGCTCCGCAAAAAACAGGTTCCGGGTCAACATTCGGAAGCTGTGCACTCGCACAGTGCCGTCACTGACGGTGAGACCCCGCAGAGATGTGTTGAGCAGGGGAACACCCCTTCCATATCCTGTCGGGCCTTTCCAGCCTCCCTGTCGCCTTGATTCCGCGGTAGCCGTTGCACGTGGTTTGACAAGAGCATTCCGAGTAGAATAGGCATGGCTCGGTAGGCGAGGTAGAGATTGCAGGGGGGGCAGTAGGGTGTGCTTCGTGAGACGAGACGCTCGCCGCAATGTCGACAATGGGTGTAAATGACCACGGCCATGGGGAATCCTTTCGTTCGTTCCATGGCCTCCTTTCCTTCGCTG
>PKUI01000027.1 GCA_002869605.1 Desulfuromonas sp.
GGATCGATACCCACGTGCACCTCGACGCCTGCCCCCCCTGCGACGAAGCGTTGAACGCGGCCCGCGAGGTGGGCGTACGCGGCTTCATCGTCCCCGGGATCGAGTCAGCGAACTGGCCACGCCTGCTGCAGCTTGCCGAGACACATCCCGACGTCTACGCGGCACCGGGGCTGCATCCACGCGCGGCGGCCGAGTGGTCACCGGAGCTCGGCAGTGCGCTGGAACAATGCCTGCGCCACCCGCGGACGGTAGCGGTCGGCGAGATCGGCCTCGACCGCCTGCTCGAGGGGCCACCCTTGCCATTGCAGAAGGAAACCCTGCGCAAACAGCTGCGTATCGCCATCTCAGCCGGCAAACCGGTGCTGATACACTGCCGCAAGGCGTACGGGGACCTGCTGCAGATACTCATCGAGGAAGGGGTCGAGCGGGTGGGGGGGATTCTGCATGCCTACGGCGGCAGCCTCGAGACGGCGCGCAGTGCCATCGACCTCGGCTTCGCCATCGCCTTCGGCGGCGTCCTCACCTGGCCGGATGTCCGGCGCGCCCCGGAAGTGTTGTGTGGGATCCCGGAGGAAGCGATCGTGCTTGAGAGCGACGCCCCGGACATGGCACCGCACCCGCACCGCGGCAAACGCAACCAGCCATGCTGGCTGCCGCTGATTGCCGCGCGGGTTGCCACGCTGCGCGGCTGGAGCCTGGAACATACCGCCGAGGTCAGCGGCCGCAATGCCCGCCGCATCCTCGGCCTTGACGATCTCCCGGGAGAAACAACATGACAGAGCAACACCGCTTCAGTCGCATGGAACTGCTGGTCGGTGACGACAGCCTGCAAAAACTGCACGGCTCTTCGCTGGCGGTTTTCGGCGTCGGCGGGGTCGGCAGCTACGCCGTCGAAGCGCTGGTCCGCGCCGGCGTCGGACGCCTGACCCTGGTCGACTTCGACGACATCTGCCAGACCAACTGCAACCGCCAGCTCCACGCCACCAGCGAAACCATCGGCCGGGTCAAGGTCGAGGTGATGGCCGAGCGCTGCCGGGCCATCAACCCACAGGTCCAGGTCGAACCGCTGCAGGCCTTCTACGAGGCGGATACCAGCGCCGAACTGCTCGGCCGTGGCTACGACTACGTGCTCGACTGCATCGACCACATCACCGGCAAGCTGCATTTGATCGAATCGTGCAAAAGGCAGGATCTGCCGATCATCTCGTCAATGGGCGCGGCCAACAAGCTCGACCCGACCAAGATCAAGGTCGCCGATCTGTTTCACACCGAAAAATGCCGCCTGGCGCGTATCATGCGCAAGGAACTGCGCCGCCGTGGCATCCACGAAGGGATCAAGGTGGTCTATTCCAAGGAGGAGTTCCGCCCCTTGAACGACAAAAGTACGCTCATCGACAACCCCAACCAGGAGAAACCGCGCCAAAGCCGCAACGAGCGGCGCGTCACCCTCGGCAGCAGTTCCTACATCCCGCCACTGTTCGGTCTGACCATGGCCGGCGAGGTCATCCGCGAACTTCTCGACAGGGACAGCGAACGATGAACGAACTGGTGTGGCAGGCACCCCTGCTGGCGTCGGTCGGCCTTGTCGCCGGGATTCTCAACGTCCTCGCCGGGGGCGGTTCGCTGCTGACCCTGCCGGTGCTGCTGTTCATGGGGCTGCCAGCCGCTACCGCCAACGGCACCAACCGGGTGGCGATCTTCGTGCAGAACATCTTCGCCATCGGAGGTTTCCGCAAGCAGGGGGTCTTCCCGTGGCGCATCGCACTGCTTTGCACCGCCCCGGCCCTGCTCGGCGCATGGTTCGGCGCCAACCTCGCGGTAGACATCGACGATCAACTGTTCAAGCGGCTGCTTGCCCTGATCATGCTGGCGGTGCTGGTGTTTACCGCCTGGGACCCGCTTCGCCGCATGCATCAGAGCGAACCGAAGCTCACGCCGCTGCGCCTTCTGGTACTGGCGGTGTCGTTCTTTATCGTCGGTGTTTACGGCGGCTTCGTCCAGGCCGGGGTCGGGTTTATCGTGATCAGCGCGCTGCTCGCCCACGGCCTCGACCTGGTACGCATCAACGCCATCAAAGTGATTGTGATCTTCTTCTTCACCATGGTGGCACTGGCGGTGTTCATCGCCCATGGCCAGGTCGACTGGGGGCTCGGGCTATCTCTGGCGGTCGGCAACGCCATCGGCGGCTGGATCGGCACCCACATAGCCGTCAAAAAGGGACACGACTGGATCAAACGGATCGTCTCGCTGACGGTGGTGATTTTCGCCCTCAAATTGTTGTTTGGTTAATTTGTTTGTAGATGTCGAAACGTGACCAGACAGACTAAGGCTGGTTTTACCCAATGACGCTGCTACTAAACGTCCCTAGATAACCCGACAACCTCCTGTGTCAGGGTATATCACAACAGATCTGTTTCCTGTATTTGTGCCCCTGACCGCTCGGTTCCTTAATACAACTGGATAGCTGCACTCGCTCAACGAAGGCCGGAGGTGATGATGCGCCGGTTTCACTCTGACAAAGGAGAATATACTCCTGTTTAAAGCGTTCAGAATCAATGTTTCGCTGAAGATGTGAGCATTCTGGACCGGGATAATACTGTTCATTGGTTTCAATGCTGAGTTGGTTTGCTGCGCAAGGTTCTGCTGATACCTGGTTCAGACTAACTGGTTCCGGTGGCTTGGCAGGTGTCCTCACCATGGGCACAGCAGTATCAGCATTGTCCTGAAAATTGATTTCATCCTCACCTACAAACTGAATTCTGAGAATGGTATAGCGGTATTGAAATCCATGCGCACCTGAAACTATCGTTCTTCGGCGTTCTGGAGTCTCAAGCTTCAGACTTTTAACCGCCCTTGCACTACCTCCTACTGGCAGATAGATATCTCCGGGCACCCAGTTTGTCAGTGCTATGCCGGTTATAAAATTGCCCTCGGCATCTATCAGCTCCAGAGAACCGACCTGATTGTCAATCGCCTTGTCCGTATCATTGCTCAACAATACTTCAAGCTGATCGGGATTAACCGAGACAAAAGTAGCACTGACAAAACTGCGTTGTTCGGCTAATTTCTCCTCTCTCGTTTTGTTTTCCTTTTCAATCCGTTGCCGCTCCAAAGAAACCCTCTTCTGAAAAGCAGCGACTCCTTCCTGGATCTGCTCCGGTGTTTTATCTGACCCGCTGTCGCAGGCGAATAACATAAGAAACACCAGAAAATAAATCGCTCTCATTACCATCTCCCCAAAAAA
>PKUI01000080.1 GCA_002869605.1 Desulfuromonas sp.
CGGCAGCATGCGACGTACCCGGTTGAGCAGCGGATCGGCGGCGTTACTCAAGAAACGCACAATCGGGTTATAGGGGTCGGGGTTGACCCAGGTAATCAGCACCCGGGCCACCAGGATCAGGATATAGATTTGAAAAATCAGGTCGACGACGGTGCGCAAGGCCAGCACCAGCTCGCCGATAAAACTTACCTGCATCATAGAAGGATCCTCTCTCGTTGGTTGCGGTTCTGTTGTTATACAAACGGGCGGGATGCCTGTCAAAGGGTTTCGCGGTTCCAAAGAAAGGTTTGTCCACAGCTAAAAGACCCCAACTTTTTGACAATTTATTGCAAAAAGAGTAGAGTTAGCGGCCGTTTAACAACGACTCAATATCAATTCACATAACGAGGTACTGCCATGGTTCGCACCAGCAATCTGCGTATCCGGGGAATCACCCCGGTCATCTCGCCCAACGATCTGAAACAGGTCTTCCCGCTCACGGAAAAGAACGCCGAAAACGTCGCCCGTCACCGCACTGAGATCAAGGAGATCCTCGACAACAAGTCGCCGCGCATGATGGTGGTGGTGGGCCCCTGTTCGATCCACGATCCGCTGGCCGCCATCGAATACGCCGAGCGCCTCGCCTCTCTCAAGGAGGAGCTCGCCGACCAGCTGCTGCTGGTGATGCGGGTCTACTTCGAAAAGCCGCGCACCACCATCGGCTGGAAGGGACTGATTAACGACCCGGACCTCGACAGCACCTACCAGATCTCCAAGGGGCTCGGCGTGGCGCGCCGCCTGCTGTGCGCCATCACTGACCTCGGGCTGCCGATTGCCGGCGAGATGCTCGACCCGGTCACCCCCCACTACCTCGCCGACCTGATCAGCTGGGGCGCCATCGGCGCACGCACCACCGAGTCGCAGACCCACCGCGAGATGGCCAGCGGCCTCTCCTTCCCGGTCGGTTTCAAGAACGGCACCGACGGCGGCCTGCAGGTGGCAATCGACGCCATGGGCGCGGCCCTGCACTCCCACAACTTCCTCGGCATCAACAACGAGGGCATGACCTCGATCGTCTGCACCGAGGGGAACAACGATGTGCACATCGTGCTGCGCGGCGGCAATGACGGCCCCAACTACGCGCAGGTCTACATCGAATCGACCAAGGAGCTACTCGCCAAAAAAGATCTCAAGCCGACCATCATGGTCGACTGCAGCCACGCCAACTCCAACAAGGATCACCGTAAGCAGGGCGAGGTGCTCGACAATGTCCTCGACCAGATTGCCGGCGGCGAGCACGCCATCAGCAGCCTGATGATCGAAAGCAACCTCGAGGAGGGCAACCAGCCGATCCCCGAGGACCTCTCCCAGCTGCGCTACGGGGTCTCGATCACCGACAAGTGTGTCTGCTGGGACGAAACCGAAGCGATGCTGCGGCGCGCGCACGCACGACTGAAGGAGATCGGCGGCCGTAAGACCGCGTAGGGAATCCGCATGAGCAAGGAACCTTGTTGCCCGTCGTCCGCTGCTGAGAAAAACAGCTGCTGTCCGCCGACCGAAAAGAGCAGCTGCACGCCGCCACCGGCGGCACAGGAAGACTGCTGCACACCTTCCGACCAAGGTGCGTCCTGCTGCACACCGAAAGCGGCCCTGCAGGAACGCCCTGGATACATCCTGTGCGACTACGTCTGCGGCGTCACCTCGACACCCGCCGGTGAGGTGCCGCTGGTCAGCTCGACCCTCAACCGCCGCGACCACCTCGGCCACTGCGCCATGCGCTGGGGAATCGGCCGCGACCGCTACCGTGTTACCCCGGGGCTCTACGGCCTCGGCGCGCCAACACCTGAGAGCCCGGTGGTCGTTACCGCCAACTACAAGATGACCTTCGACCTGGTGCGCCGCGACCTCAAGGGGCTCGACGCCTGGCTGCTGGTACTCGATACCAAGGGCATCAACGTCTGGTGCGCTGCGGGCAAGGGGACCTTCGGCTCCGATGAGCTGCTCTCCCGCATCGCCTCCTCCTCCCTAGACAAGATTGTTTCCCACCGCAAACTGCTGCTGCCACAATACGGCGCGGTCGGCGTTGCGGCGCACACGGTCCGCAAGCAAAGCAGCTTCACGGTAACCTACGGCCCGGTACGAATCGCCGATCTGCCCGGATTCATCGCCGCCGACAACCAGGCCACCGAGGGAATGCGCTCGACAACCTTCAGCTTCTACGAACGCCTGGTGCTGACCCCGGTGGAGTTCACCACCCTGTGGAAGGAGATAGCCTGGGCACTGCCAGTGCTGCTGATCCTTGGCGGTATCGGCCCGCACATCTTTTCACTCACCGCTGCCTGGCAACGCGGCATCACAGCCTGGTTCGTCGGCCTGCTCGGCGTGCTGTGCGGCGCGGTGCTGACACCGTTGCTGCTGCCGTGGCTGCCGGGACGCTCCTTCGCCTTCAAGGGCGCGCTGGTCGGCGGCGCCGTAGGCCTGGTCGCCGCACTGCTGAAGGTCGAGAGTATCGGCCTGCTCAACAGCCTGTCGAGTATCCTCAGCGTTGCGGCCCTCGCCTCCTTTTGTGCCATGAACTTTACCGGATCAACCCCCTTCACCTCCCCCTCGGGGGTGGAAAAGGAGATGCGCATTGCTATCCCGCTGCAACTCGCAGCACTACTGACGGCCGGGGTGTTGTGGGTATGGGGAGCTTTTTAAGATATTCTCGGTCGCGGACCAAGAGACACAGACACTGATAAGCGAGGGGGCTCAAACCAACATCGCCGGGGGTGCCCGGCAGCACCTTACTTTTCTTTGATGGCAAAGAAAAGTAAGCAAAAGAAATCCACCCCGAACTCCGTCACCCGACGACCGGGTGCCCTCGCTGGCCGGAAGTTTTAATCCAGCCGGCTCGCGTGCTCGCCAGACGGCAAGATTAAAATCCGGCACTCGGTGACTGCGCACGGGGCCCCGGACAGGCAGAAGAAACAGGCAACGTCCTCCCCGTGTGACGCCGCCGGTGCAGCGACGCTTCACGCCGAAACAGGCCGAAGAGTTGAGCGCAGCGAATGGCGAAGGCCCGGCGGGAAGCGTTGATGTGAAGGGATCCCGCTGCATTTTGGCGGGCAAGGAGGTCGGGCGCGTTTCTTTGCTTACTTTCTTTACGCGGCTAAAGAAAGTAAGGCGCATGCCGGGCGCCCCCGGCGAAGTAAGCTTTTACGGTGTGCGGGGTCACAACCCAGCGGTCTCGAACTTGAGCTTTAATTCAAGTAGGATGAA
>PKUI01000218.1 GCA_002869605.1 Desulfuromonas sp.
TCGATTAGGTAAACATTTATCCGGGAGGATATGAATGTATAAAAACTGGCGAGACCTCATCAAACCCAAGCGTCTGCAGGTCGAGTCCGATTCCCTGAGTGAGATCTACGGGAAGTTCACAGCGGAACCTTTTGAGCGCGGCTTCGGCACGACCATGGGTAACTCGCTGCGGCGGATTCTGCTTTCGTCCCTTCAGGGCGCGGCCATTGTTTCGGTGCGTATCAAGGGGGTTTTGCATGAATTCTCAACGATTCCCGGTGTAACCGAAGACGTCACTGATATCATCCTGAACCTCAAGGGTGTACGTCTCAAGCTGCACAGTATGGATAGCCGCAATATCCGCATTGTTAAAAAGGGTGCGGGGCAGATCACGGCGGCTGATATCATCACCGATTCCAACGTTGAAGTGCTGAACCCGGAGCATCACATTGCCACCTGTGGCAAGGATGCCGACCTTGAAATGGAGATGGTCGTTTCCATGGGCAAGGGTTATGTCCCGGCGGAACGGAATCGCGATGAAAAGGCCCCGGTCGGTACTATTCCGATTGATGCCATCTTCAGCCCGATCAAAAAGGTAAACTTTGCGGTGACCAACGCGCGTGTCGGCCAGATTACCGACTATGACAAGCTGGCACTTGAGCTTTACACCGATGGTAGCGTGAGTCCCGATGATGCGGTAGCTTACGCAGCGAAGATCCTTAAGGAGCAGCTGCAGATTTTCATCAATTTTGATGAGGAGCAGGCTGAGCCGCCGGAGACCGAAGAAGAAACCGAGACCCGCAAGATCAACGACAATCTGTATCGCAGTGTCGAGGAACTCGAACTCTCGGTGCGCAGTGCGAACTGCCTCAAAAATGCCAATATCCGTCTGATCGGAGATTTGGTACAGAAAACTGAAGCGGAAATGCTCAAAACTCAGAACTTTGGTCGCAAGAGCCTCAACGAGATCAAGGATATTCTTGCGGAGATGGGCCTTTCACTGGGCATGAAACTCGAAAACTTCCCCGACCCGGAATATCTCAAGATGATTGAGAAGAGCCGGGAAGAGGAATAGCAGTACCGCGCTAGATACCGCAAGAAAGGACTTTTACCATGCGTAACAATAAATCCGGTCGTCGACTGGGTCGCAATCCGTCTCACCGCACGGCCATGATGCGGAATATGGTGACTTCTCTGATTCAGCATGAGCGGATCACCACGACCGACACCCGCGCCAAGGAGCTGCGGAAGATTGCAGACAAGATGATCACTCTTGGCAAACGTGGTGATCTGCATGCCCGTCGTCAGGCGCTGCAGGTCATTCAGGACAAGCAGGTTGTCGCCATGCTGTTTGAGCGCATCGCACCCCGCTATGCCGATCGTCCTGGTGGCTACACCCGTATTATCAAGGTTGCCAACCGTCCGGGAGACAACGCACCGATGGCCGTCATCGAGCTCGTAGAAGAAGAGTTCACTGCGAAGCCGAAAAAGGCCAAGCCGGTCGAGGTGCAGGTTGCCAAGCCCGTAGCCGAAGAGGCTGCTACCGAGGAAGTTGCTGAAGAGGCTGCTACCGAGGAAGTTGCTGAAGAGGCTGCTACCGAGGAAGTTGCTGAAGAGGCTGCTACCGAGGAAAACAAGCAAGACTGATGTGTCCCCATTAGTGTCGAAAGGCGGAGCTGATTGCTCCGCCTTTTTTTTTGCCCGGATTTTGAGAGGGTGACTGTTTTGGGGGGGTCTACGGGGGCGTTCAAGATCCCCGCTTCGCTTGACCATGTAGCTTTTTTCGTGCTAGTTTGACCCACTTCATCTGGTGGATTTCACATGTATTTTCCTGCTCAAGACGAATTCTATCGCCGTGCTCGGCGTGGCAACCTGATTCCCGTCTACCGAGAGGTGCTCGCCGATATGGAAACGCCGGTCTCGGCGTTTTGCAAGATCGATGACGGGCGCAGTGCGTTTCTGCTTGAGAGTATCGAGGGGGGAGAAAAGTGGGCTCGCTATTCCTTCCTCGGGGTCGGTAGTGGACGGCTGTTTCGCTCGCGCGGCGACTACTTCGAGGTACTCGAACAGGGCGAGGTGGTGCGCTCGGGCAAGAGCGATGACCCGATCGCGGAGCTCAAGGCTTTTATAGCCCCCTATTATCCGGTTGAGGATCCTGACTTGCCCCGGTTTTTCGGTGGTGCGGTCGGCTATCTCGGCTACGATATGGTCCGTTTCGTCGAGGATTTGCCGTCTCAGAATCCGGCGCTGATCGGGGCCTGGGATTGTTGCTTTCTGATCACCGAGAACCTGCTTATTTTCGACAACGCCCAGCAGAAGATCAAGGTCGTCAGTAACGTCCACCTCGGTGATTTTGATGATCCCGCCAAGGCCTACCGCGACGCGACCGCCTCCATCGACGCCATGGTTGAGCGGTTGCGAGCTCCATTGCCTGCTCGACCGCACAAATCCAATCCACAGAGCCCTGCCGAACTGATTTCGAACTTTGAACGGCCCGCTTTCGAGGATGCCGTGCGCACCTGTAAGGAATATGTGCGCGCAGGTGATGTGTTCCAGGTGGTCCTCTCACAACGTTTTTCCGGTGAGTTGAATGCGGATCCATTCGATGTGTACCGTGCTTTGCGGACCATCAACCCTTCTCCCTACATGTTTTACCTGCAATTTGACGAGACCCGCGTTATCGGCGCATCTCCAGAGGTGCTGGTGCGCAAGGAGGGAGACCGGGTCGAGGTGCGCCCGATAGCCGGTACCCGACCTCGCGGCGAGACTGTTGAGGAAGATCAGCGCCTCGAACAGGAGTTGCTTGCAGACCCTAAGGAATGTGCCGAGCATATCATGCTGGTGGATTTGGGCCGCAACGATCTCGGGCGTGTCTGCCGTACCGGTTCGGTGGAGGTCAGCGAACTGATGACCGTCGAACGGTACAGCCACGTTATGCACATCGTATCGAACGTGCGCGGAGAACTTGAGAAAAATAGTGACGCTCTTGACGTGTTCCGCGCGGCATTCCCAGCCGGAACGCTCAGCGGGTCGCCTAAGATTCGCGCCATGGAAATTATCGAGGAGCTGGAGCCCTGCCGTCGTGAAATTTACGGAGGAGCCATCGGTTACCTCTCTTTTACCGGAAATATGGATCTGGCGATCGCTATCCGCACCCTGGTGGTGCACGAGGGCAAGGTCTATCTCCAGGCCGGTGCAGGGATCGTTGCAGACTCGGTACCGGAGATGGAATACGAAGAGACCGTCAATAAGGCGATGAGCGTCAAGGTCGCCATTGAGATGGCTCAACAAGGACTCGACTGACATGCTGTTGATGATCGACAATTACGACTCTTTCACCTACAACCTGGTGCAGTATCTGCGCGAGCTGGATGAGGAGGTGGTCGTGATTCGCAACGATAAGATCACTCTTGAAGAGATTGCAGGCATGGCCCCAGAACGGATCGTCATTTCGCCCGGCCCCTGCACGCCTAACGAGGCGGGAATCTCGGTGCCGTTGATCAAGGAATTCGCCGGTAAGATTCCGATCCTCGGGGTCTGTCACGGGCACCAGTCGATCGGTCAGGCTTTTGGCGGCAACGTGGTACGTGCCGAGCGCTTGATGCATGGCAAGACCAGTCCGATCCATCATCATGACCAGGGGCTGTTTCAGGGGTTGTCCCAGCCGTGCGTAGCGACCCGCTATCACAGCCTGTTGGTGGAGCGTGAGAGTCTGCCCGCATGTCTCGAGATCAGTGCGTGGACGGAAGAAGGTGAGATCATGGGGCTCGATCACCGGGAGTTGAAGGTGTGGGGGGTTCAGTTTCATCCCGAGTCGATTCTAACGGTTGAAGGCAAGTCGCTGTTGAAAAATTTTCTCGAACTGAGCCGTTGAAAGAGGTTGCGATGATCAAGGAAGCCATAGCGAGAGTTGTCGAGGGTGAGAGCCTGAGTGAAGCCGAGATGATCGAGGTCATGGACCAGATCATGGGGGGAGAGGCTACGCCTGCCCAGATCGGTGCGTTTATTACGGCCCTGCGCATTAAGGGCGAGACGATCTCCGAGATTACCGGTGCCGCCAGGGTCATGCGCGCGCGGGCGACCCCCATCCGGGTCGGTAAGGTTCTGGATATCGACCGGGAGGATATCAACGAAGACCGGGAGACCATCCTCGATACCTGTGGCACCGGTGGGAGTGGCACCAAGAGCTTCAATATCTCGACGACGGTTGCGTTCGTGGTGGCGGCCTGTGGGATCAAGGTTGCCAAGCATGGCAACCGCAGCGTCTCCTCGGCATGCGGCAGTGCCGATGTACTCGAGGCGCTCGGTGTCAACCTCGACGTCACCCCGGAGCGGGTTGGACAGTGCATTGACGAAATCGGCGTCGGGTTCCTGTTTGCACCGGCTCTGCACGGTGCCATGAAGCACGCCATCGGGCCGCGTCGGGAAATCGGCATCCGCACCATCTTCAATGTGCTCGGCCCGTTGACCAACCCCGCCGGCGCAGATCGCCAGGTGCTGGGAGTTTATCAGCAGGGGCTGGTCGAACCGCTCGCCAAGGTACTGCAGCAACTCGGCTGCGGCCGCGGTTACGTGGTACATGGCAGTGACGGCATGGACGAGATCACGCTGACCGGGCCGACCCATGTTGCGGAAATTTCCGGAGATCAGGTCTCCTGCTACGAGATTACCCCCGAGCAGTTCGGATTCTCCCGCTGTGCGCTGAGCGAGTTGCAGGGGGGCAATGCTGTCGACAACGCGAAGATAGTCCGTGCGATTCTTTCTGGAGAGCCGGGTCCGAAAAGGGATATCGTCCTGTTTAACAGCGGATTCGCCCTGGCCGCTGCCGGGTGCTGCGACTCCCCTGCAGAGGGGATCCAGCTGGCTGCCGAAACCATCGATTCCGGGGCGGCCATGAAGAAGATGGAAGCGCTGGTCGAAATAACCGGACGTGCGTGATATTGAGCATGAACGATCTCCCGGATATCCTGCAGCAGATTGTCGCCCATAAGCACGAAGAGGTCGCGGCGGCCAAGGAAGCTTTGCCCCTCGCGCGCCTCGAAGCGAACCTGACGCAAATCGAAGACCCTACGCGCGGTTTTATCCGCGCCCTGCGCACGCGCGTTGCGTCGGGCCGCACCGCGATGATTACCGAGGTAAAGAAGGGCTCGCCGAGCAAAGGGGTGATCCGAGAGGATTTCGATCCCCTGCAGATTGCCCAGACCTATGAGCAGCATGGCGCCAGCTGTCTGTCGGTGCTTACCGACGAGAAGTATTTCCTCGGGCATCTACGCAACCTGCAGCTGATCAGGAAAGCGGTCAAGCTGCCTTTGCTGCGCAAGGACTTTATCTGCGACCCCTATCAGATTGTCGAGGCGCGAGTTGCCGGTGCCGACGCGGTACTGCTTATCGCGGCCATGCTCGACGCCGAGCAGATCCATCGCTTTGCAGCACTGGCGGCCGACCTGCAGCTCGACGTGCTGCTTGAGGTGCACGACGAGGCTGAGCTCGAGGTGGCGCTTGAGAGCGACATTGAGCTGATCGGCATCAACAACCGCAACCTGCGGACCTTTGTCACCGATCTTGGAACCACCGAGCGTTTGATGCAGCGGATTCCGGAGGATCGTTTTGTGGTCAGCGAAAGCGGGGTGAATAGCCGCGCCGACATTGAGCGACTGCAGACCGCCGGAGCCAGGGCCTTTCTGGTCGGGGAATCGTTGATGCGCGAGGCCGACATCGGTGCCAAGCTCGACGAGTTGGTCGGAGACGCGTAACTGTTGCTGTAATGTTTCAGTAATATGCTTTTCAAAGGAGAACAGCATGCAGACCAAGATTATTCTTCCTGAGGATCGTATCCCGAAGCAGTGGTACAACATCATCCCCGACATGCCGGGTGAGATGGCGCCAGTGATCCACCCTGGCACCATGCAGCCGGTGTCGCCGGACGATCTGCTGCCGCTGTTCCCGATGCCGCTGATTGAGCAGGAGGTGTCAACGCAGCGCTGGATCGATATTCCGCAGGAGGTGCTTGATATCTACCAGCTCTGGCGCCCCTCGCCGATGTTCCGTGCCCACCGTCTGGAGAAGGCGCTCGGCACCCCGGCGAAGATCTACTACAAGTACGAAGGGGTCTCCCCTGCAGGCAGCCACAAGCCGAACAGCGCCATTCCGCAGGCCTACTACAACAAGGTCTTCGGCACCAAGCGTATCGCTACCGAGACCGGCGCCGGCCAGTGGGGTTCGTCGATTTCGCTCGCCTGCCAAATGTTCGGCCTCGAGTGCACGGTTTACATGGTCAAGGTTTCCTACAACCAGAAACCGTATCGCAAGAGCATGATGCAGCTCTGGGGCTCTGACGTCATTCCGTCGCCGTCGGATCAGACGAACGCCGGACGGGCAATCCTCGAGCAGGATCCCGACAGCAACGGTTCGCTCGGGATCGCCATCAGCGAGGCGGTGGAGGATGCCGCCACGCGTGAAGATACCCGCTACGCTTTGGGGAGTGTGCTCAACCACGTCTGTCTGCACCAGACCATCATCGGTCTCGAAGCCAAGCAACAGATGGAGATGGTTGGAGACTATCCAGACGTGGTGATCGGTTGTCACGGTGGTGGTTCCAACTTTGCCGGCATCTCCTTCCCGTTTATCGCCGACAAGGCCAACGGCAAGGACGTGCGTGTCGTGGCACTGGAGCCGGCGAGTTGCCCGACGCTGTCGCGTGGCGTCTACGCCTTCGACTACGGCGACACCGCCAAGATGGCACCTGTAGCCAAGATGTACACCCTCGGTCACGACTTCATGCCGCCGGGGATCCATGCTGGCGGGTTGCGCTACCACGGAGCCTCGGCGTTGGTGTCACAGCTGGTGCACGAAGGGGTTGTCGAAGCCAAGGCCGTACATCAGCTTGCCTGCTTCGAGGCGGCGGTGCTGTTCGCTCGCTCGGAGGGGATCATTCCGGCTCCCGAGTCGAGCCACGCCATCCGTGGCGCCATCGACGAAGCGCTGCAGGCCAAGGAGGAGGGGAAGGAGAAGACCATCCTTTTCAATCTCTCCGGACACGGCCACGTCGACATGACTGCCTACGATGACTTCTTCGCCGGTAAGCTCTCCGACTACGATTACCCGGAAGAGGCGATCAAGGAATCGTTGGCACACCTGCCGAAGGTCGATTAAGGAAAAGATGAAGGTCAAGATCTGCGGTATTACCAGCCTCGACGATGCCCTGCATGCCTGTTCCTGCGGGGCGGACGCACTTGGCTTTGTCTTTTATGACAAAAGTCCGCGTTGTGTGACGCCAGAAGCAGCCCGGGTGATCATCAACGCGCTGCCGCCGTTTGTCTCCACCGTCGGACTGTTTGTCAACGAGAAGCCGCAGACCATCCGCGCCATCGCCGAACAGTGCGGTCTCGACGTTATACAGCTGCATGGGGACGAGGGCCCCGCTGCCTGTGACTACGCGCCGCATCGCACGGTCAAGGCGCTGCGGGTCAAGGATGCCGCCTCTCTTGAAGGGCATACCGCCTACCGAACCAACGCCCTGCTGCTTGACGCCTGGAGCAAGAAGGCCTACGGTGGCACCGGCGAGACCTTCAACTGGGCGTTGGCGGCCACCGTCGCGCGTCAACGTCCGGTGATCCTGGCGGGTGGTTTGTCGCCCGAAAATGTTGGCGCGGCGATTTCTGCCGTGCGCCCCTACGCGGTCGATGTCTCCAGCGGGGTCGAGAGCGCACCGGGGGTCAAGGACAGACAAAAACTGGCGGCCTTCATCGCGGCGGCCAAAGGACGCAACACATGAAGAGCTACGATTATCCCGACAACGATGGCCACTTCGGTCAGTTCGGCGGCCGCTATGTCGCCGAAACCCTGATGCCGTCCCTGCTCGAACTCGAGGAGGCCTATCGCGAGGCCCTTGCCGACCCGACCTTCCAGGAAGAGTTCGACTATTATCTGGCCCAGTATGTCGGGCGTCCCAGTCCCCTCTACTACGCGCAGCGGCTCAGCGAGCATCTGGGCGGAGCCAAGGTTTATCTGAAGCGCGAGGACCTCAACCATACCGGTGCACACAAGGTTAACAACACCGTTGGCCAGGCGCTGCTCGCCAAACGCATGGGCAAGAAGAAGGTGATCGCCGAGACCGGAGCCGGCCAGCACGGGGTCGCTACGGCGACCGTGGCGGCCCTTTTCGGCATGGAGTGCGATGTCTTCATGGGAACCGAGGATATCCGCCGCCAGTCGCTGAATGTTTTCCGCATGCGTCTGCTCGGCGCCAAGGTGCATGGTGTTACCAGCGGCACGGCAACGCTCAAGGACGCCATGAACGATGCCCTGCGCCACTGGGTGACGCATGTGCGTGACACCTTCTACGTGATTGGCACCGTGGCCGGACCCCATCCATATCCGATGCTGGTGCGTGATTTTCAGTCGGTTATCGGTCGCGAAACCCGTCGGCAGATCCTCGAGGTCGAGGGACGCTTGCCGGATGCGGCGGTGGCCTGCATCGGCGGCGGCTCCAACGCCATGGGGCTGTTTTATCCCTTCGTCGAAGACCAAGGAGTGCGCCTGATCGGCGTCGAGGCAGCCGGTCTGGGGGTTGATTCCGGCAAGCATGCGGCGAGCATCGGGGCCGGTAAGGTCGGGGTGCTGCATGGTAATAAGACCTACCTGCTGCAGGATGATGACGGCCAGATCGAGCACGCCCATTCGATCTCTGCAGGTCTCGACTACCCCGGCGTCGGTCCGGAGCATGCCCTGCTCAACGAGCTGGGGCGCGCCGAGTATGTCTCGATCACCGACGACGAAGCGCTGAATGGCTTCAAGCTGCTGACCGAGCTGGAGGGGGTCATCCCCGCGCTGGAGAGTGCCCACGCGATTGCCCAGGTTGCCAAGCTGGCGCCACAGATGAGCAAGGATGCGGTGCTGGTGGTCTGTCTTTCGGGGCGGGGGGATAAGGATATGCATACGGTTGCCGAAGCCATGGGGGTCGAACTCTAAGGCAGATGAAAAGACCTTATCTGCTGTGTTCTCCTTGAGATCGTCGCTGCAGCGTAGCTTCCTCTACGCTGCACTCCACACTCTGCGGACGCCTTGCATCTGAAGCCTTTTGATCTGCCTATGTGCACTACAAGAGAAATGAAAGGAAACCATGAAATTTACCGAACTAGATCTTCCTGGCGAGGTCCTCAAGGGGATCGAACAGGTCGGTTTTGAAAAGCTGACCCCGGTTCAGGAGGAGTCGATTCCCCTGGCGCTCGAGGGCAAGGACGTCGCCGCCCAGGCTCAGACCGGCACCGGCAAGACCGCGGCGTTCCTGATCTCGCTCTACGCGCGCCTGCTGGCTACCCCGAAGAAGACCGGTAGCGACCCGCGGGCCCTGATCCTGGCGCCGACGCGCGAGTTGGTGGTGCAGATCTGCGAGGACGCCAAGGGGCTCGGTGCGCACTGCCCCTTCAAGGTTCAACCGATTTTCGGCGGCGTCGATTACGAGAAGCAGCGTACCGCGCTGCGCAGCGGGGTTGACATTATCGTGGCGACCCCGGGGCGGCTGATCGATTACGCCAAGCAACGGGTCTTCTCGTTCAAGGGGATCGAGGCGGTCGTCGTCGACGAGGCCGATCGGATGTTCGACATGGGTTTCATCAAGGACCTGCGCTACCTGCTGCGCAAGCTCCCCGACTACGACAAGCGCCAGACCATGCTCTTCTCGGCGACGCTGTCGCAGCGGGTCATGGAGCTGGCGTACGAGTTCATGGACCTGACCGAGCGGGTGCATATCGAGCCGGAGCAGGTCACCACCGATCGGATCGAGCAATTGCTCTACCACGTGGCGCTGCGTGAAAAGTTCCCGCTACTGATGGGGTTGGTACGTAAGGCCTCGGATATGGAGCGGGTGCTGGTGTTCGTGAACACCAAGAGGGAGGCCGAGTTTCTGGTCGACCGCCTAAAGGCAAACGACTACAAGGTCGCGGTTATCTCGGGAGATATCCCGCA
The DNA here is from genome assembly GCA_002869605.1 of Desulfuromonas sp. The sequence continues at coordinate 9,946 of PKUI01000218.1, forward strand.
GCGCAAGCGGATGCGGATTCTAGACGACTTCAAGGACGGCAAGCTGCAGTTTCTGGTGGCGACGGATGTTGCATCGCGTGGCCTGCATATTGATGATGTTACCCATGTCATCAACTACGATCTCCCCCAGGACAGCGAGGACTATGTACACCGCATCGGGCGGACCGCGCGTGCCGGGGCGATTGGCAAAGCGATCTCCTTTGCCGACGAGGACACGGTTTTTCATCTCGCCGATATCGAGGAATACCTCGGCGCCAAGGTTCCGAGCACCTTCCCCGAGGAGGATGAGCTGTTCTGGGATTATCGACGTGCCCCCCGGCGTCGTAAAACGCCGGTACCAGAGAAGAAGGGTTCCGAGGGGAACAAGCCGCGCCGTTCGCGGCGCCGGCGTCCGCACAAACCGAAACCGCAGGGGGGCGGCGCTTGAGCCTTCAGGTCACGGAGGCTCCGGGGCTTGGCGCACAGCTTGAAGGACTGCTCGACTGCACGCGTTGTGCGCGGCTGACCTCCTACCGTAACACTCTTCCCCCCAAGGGGGTGCGAACCCGTGCCGATTACTGGGGGCGTCCCGTGCCCGGGTTCGGTGACCCGCAGGCGCGCATCTGCCTGGTTGGGTTGGCCCCCGGAGCTCATGGTGCTAACCGTACCGGACGCCCCTTTACCGGCGATGGTGCCGGCGACTTTATGTACCCGCTGTTGCACCAGGCCGGGCTGGCCAGCCATGGCCAGGCCGAGTCGCTGGATGACGGACTGAAGCTGCATGACCTCTATATTACCAACGCCGTCAAGTGTGTCCCTCCGGAAAACAAACCCCAGACCGAGGAATATGCCGCATGCCTGCCGTATCTTGAGCAGGAACTGTGCAGCCTGCCGCGCCTTGAGGTGCTGATCCTGCTTGGCCAGGGGGCCTTCCGTAGCTACCTCAACCTGTTGCGACAACGAGGCCAGGTGAAGAGGTTGGCCGATGTTCCTTTTGGCCACGGTGCCGAATATCGTTTTGCGCAAGGACCGATCCTGGTCGCGAGTTATCACACCAGCCGCTACAACGTGCAAACCGGGCGCATGACCAGCGCGATGTTCATGAGTTTGTTGGAGCGGGTCAAGGCGCTGGCAGATAAAGAAAAGCCTTGATATATACAGGGCCTTTTTTTAAACTCAAATGATTTGAGTGACGAAAGGATGTGCCGATGGGGCGCATAACTGAGACGATAGACGCCCTTAAGCGGCGTGGCGAAAAAGCGCTTATTCCGTTCGTGACGGCCGGTGATCCCGATCTCGCTACAACCGAAAAGCTGATTCACGTGTTGGTCGAGGCCGGTGCCGACGTGATCGAACTCGGTTTTCCGTTCAGTGACCCGATGGCCGACGGACCGACTATCCAGGCGGCTTCCGAAAGGGCCCTGGCGGCCGGTACAACCCTCGATGGGGTGCTGGAGATGGTGCGGCGCGTACGCGAGCACACCAATGTTCCGATCGTGCTGATGGGGTACTACAACCCGATTTTTCGCTTCGGGCCCGAGCGCTTTGCGCGCGAGGCGGCCGAAGCGGGAATCGACGGCTTGCTGCTGGTCGATCTTCCCGAGGAAGAGAGTGGTGAACTGCGTGAGATCCTGACCGCGTCTGGCATTGACCAGATTATGCTTCTGGCGCCGACGACCCCGGCGGAGCGCCGTGATCGGCTCGCAGCGCACGGGCAGGGTTTCATTTATTACGTCTCCATGACCGGGGTTACCGGTGTGCAGGCGGTCGACCCTGCTGCGATCCGGAGCGAGGTCGAGGCCCTCAAGGCGGTCAGCCCGGTTCCGGTAGGAGTCGGTTTCGGAATATCCACTCCGGATGATGCTGCCGCCGTTGGCGCGTTTGCCGATGCCGTGGTGGTTGGTAGTGCTCTGGTCAAGGTCATTGAGGCGTATGCGGGGAGTGCGCGGCTCAACGATGAGGTTACCGCATTTATTTCCGGGCTCAAGGCGCCCCTGCGTCAAGCCTCAGGAGAGACAGGCTGATGAAATTCAAGGTCTTGGGATGCTACGGTGCACGTCTTCCGGGCCAGGGAACGTCCAGTTTCCTGGTCAACGATAACCTGCTGGTAGATGCCGGCACCGTGACTTGGCTGCTCAGCCTTGAAGAGCAGATGCGGATCGATGACATCCTGCTGACCCACGCCCACCTTGACCATATTGTCGATTTAGCTTTTATTGCCGATAACGTACTGCCGTTTCGTGAGGAGCCGATTCGAGTCTGGGCTCCTGCCGAGGTTCTTGACAGTGCTCATCGACACATGTTTAACAACGTCTTGTGGCCCGACTTCACCTCGATCAAGGTCGGCAAGGAGCCGATCCTCAAGTTTTGCCCCTTGGAAGAGGGGAAGACCACGCAGATTTCGGGGATCAACGTAAGTTGGCAGCCGACGAACCATACGGTCTATACGGCCGGTTATCTTCTGGAGGATGACGGGCGCAGTTTGCTTCTGTCGGGGGACACCGGGCCGACCGAGGCGATCTGGCAGCTGGGACATGATGCCTCTGGTCTGCAGGCGGCACTGGCCGAGGTCAGCTTTCCGAATCGACTTGAGGAGCTGGCTTTGATCAGCGGGCATCTGACTCCGCGGTTACTGGCGAAGGAGTTGGTCAAGCTCGACCGTCCCGATGTGCCGGTCTGGATCTTTCATATGAAACCACAATTTCTCGATGAACTGATTGCCGAGTTGAACGAACTGCATGGGTTCGAACTCAAATTGTTGCGTGGCAATGAAGAGCTGAACATCTGAGGAACACGACAAACAACAAGGAACGATTATGGCCTGGTTTAAAAAGTCAAAAGCGCCGCTGGCGCCGACCGAAGAGAAGAAAGTGCAGGTCCCCGAAGGGCTCTGGACCAAATGCAAGAACTGCAACGAGATTATCTATACCAAGGAAATAGAGCGTAACCTTAACGTCTGCCCCAAGTGCGATTATCATTTCCGCATCACCGCCCGGCAGCGTATCGACCTGACTCTCGACGAAGGGACCTTCGTTGAGATTGATGCCAATGTCCATTCGGTCGACTTTCTTGAGTTTAAGGACTCCAAGAAATACAAGGATCGGATCAAGGCGGCGATGAAGAAGTCGACCTCAGACTCAGTGGTGTCGGGAGAAGGTGAGATCGAGGGGTTGCCGGTGGTTGTGTCGGTGTTCGATTTCGGTTTCATGGGCGGCAGCATGGGCTCGGTGGTCGGCGAGAAGATTACCCGTGGAGCCGAACTGGCGCTGGAGAAGAATATTCCGTTTATTATTTTCTCCTCGTCCGGGGGGGCGCGCATGCAGGAGAGTATCCTGTCGCTGATGCAGATGGCCAAAAGCAGCGCTGCGCTCGGCAAGATGAAGCAGGCGGGGGTGCCGTTTGTTTCGGTGTTGACCGACCCGACAACCGGTGGTGTTACCGCCAGCTTCGCCATGCTCGGCGACGTGAATATTGCTGAGCCTCGCGCCCTGATCGGTTTTGCCGGGCCGCGTGTTATCGAGCAGACCATCAGGCAAAAGCTGCCCGAAGGATTCCAGCGCTCGGAATATCTGCTTGAGCATGGCATGGTCGATATGATCGTACCGCGCAGCGAGATGAAGCAGCGCCTGGCACAGGTTCTGCGCATTTTTATGCGAAAGAACTGAGCGTGGTTCACCGCGAAAGCCTCGCGTACCTCTACGGCCTGCAGCGGTTCGGCATCAAGCTTGGTCTTGAGAATATCCGGGAGCTGTTGGCACGGGCGGGGAATCCGCAGCACTCAATGAGTCTGGTGCATGTTGCTGGAACAAACGGGAAGGGCTCGGTGTGCAACATGCTCGCTGCCCTGATTCAAAAGGCCGGTCATCGTACCGGCCTTTATACGTCGCCGCATCTGCACGATTTCAGTGAACGGATCCGGGTCGACGGCGCGCCGATCAGTTCGCAGCAAATCGTCACCCTGACCGATCAACTCAAGCAGTTGTGCGGTCAGGATATTCCCGCCACGTTTTTCGAATTTACCACCGCGATGGCTCTGTGCCATTTCAGGGACGAACGGGTTGCCTGGGGAGTTCTGGAGACCGGGATGGGGGGGCGCCTTGATGCCACCAACACCGTGCAGCCACGAGTCACGGTGATTACCTCAATTGCCCAGGATCATGCCGAACACCTTGGGGGCGATCTGGCAACTATTGCCGCTGAGAAAGCCGGGATCATCAAGCCTCAGGTGCCGGTGATCAGTGCCGCGCAGCCTCCGGAGGTTGAGGAGGTCTTGGCGCGACAAGCGGCAATCCAACAGGCCCCCCTTTATCGATGCGGTCACGATTTTCATATTGTCCGATCTGCGGCGGGTTTGCGTTATCAGGGTATGACGGTTTCTTGCGATGGTCTTGCGCTGCCGCTGGCCGGTGATCACCAGCATGAAAATTTGGCCCTGGCCCTGGCCGCTTGTGAACTTGCCGGATTGCTCGATCAAGCCGACTGTGTCGGGGCACAGGAAGCCCTTGCCGGGGTTGCCTGGCCGGGACGCCTGGAGTGGTGGAGGGGCGAGCGGCGGATCCTGCTCGACGGAGCCCATAACCTGGCCGGTTGTCAGACTCTTGCTGGTTACCTGCAACAGCAACAGCTGTCACGGGTGATTCTTCTGTTCGGTGCCAAGGCGGACAAGCAGGCCGTAAAAATGCTGGCCGAGCTAATGCCGTATGCCAAAGAGGTTTTATTGGCGGAGCCTCCGGTGGATGCAGCGGCAGACTTGGCGCCACTGGTCAAGCTGGCGAACGCCAGTGGTGTGCCGGTGAGCTGTTGTGTTGACCTTAACGAGACGCTGCGTGAGCGTGTGGTCGGAATCGGCGATGAGGATGTGCTGGTGGTTGCCGGTTCACTGTTCCTGGTGGCCGCCGTGCGTGAACTGCTTATGGAGATGAGGTGATGCGCTGGTTGAGACTGCGCGAAATCTTCTTGTTGCTGTGGTCTGTCGGCTGTTTTTCGCCGGCATGGGCAGTGACCACCTCGCTGGTTGGTGAATCGCCGATTCAGGTCGAGGCCGATCAGTTCTGGCTGGAAGGCGAAACCAACACCTACCGGGCGATCGGTGGGGTGCATATAACCGGAGAGGACCTCGATCTGCAGGCCGGGGAGGTGTCGTGGTCAGCTGACAGCGGCGAGGCCATTGCCACGGGCGATATCAACCTTTATCGTTCCGGTGCCCGCCTGCAGGGTGATTTCATGACCTTTAACCTCAATACCGGGCTTGGAGAGCTCTCCCAAGGAGAGGTGTTGCTCGAGGAGGATAAGTTCCATTTCAGCGGTACGCGGATTGTCCGGACCGGTGAGCGTGACTATACGGTTGAGGGGGGGACCTTTACCAGTTGTGATCCTACCGACCCCGACTGGCAGTTTGTTGCCAGTAGCATGCAGGTCCACAATGCTCGTTGGGCCTCCGCCAAGCATGTCCGCTTCCATGTCGCCGATATCCCGCTACTCTATCTTCCCTACCTGGTCTATCCGATCCGTTACGAGCGTGAATCAGGTTTCCTGGAGCCAGACTTCGGCTACTCGGACGGCAAGGGGACGATGGTGTCGCTGGTTTATTACTGGGCGATTGCTCAGAACATGGATGCCACCATCGATCTCGACTATCTCTCCAGAATCGGCCTCGGCAAGGGACTGGAATATCGCTATGCCCTGAGCGGTGAAAACGACGGGACCCTCACCGGTTACCACGTGAATGGTTTTGGTGACACTCCCGACAGCCATGAAATAAGCTGGCAGCATCGTGGTTGGCTACCGGGCAAGGTATTGATGCTCGCCGATATGGAGTATGTCAGCGACAGGGACTTTCTCGAGGATTTTGGCAGTGTTGCCGAGGAGTACAATCAGGATCTGACGGAGTCGACATTGGCGTTCGCTCGTGCCTGGAGGCGAAGCTTTGCGGGGATCCGTTTCGACTATACCCAGGATCTGACAAACGATAACCCTGGGGTGCTTCAGCGTCTGCCACAGCTTACTCTGTCCCAGCTACGCACGCGTCTCTGGGAGACGCCTCTTTTCGCCGGCATCGACACAACTTCGACCTACTTCTGGCGGGAGGAGGGACAGAGCGGGATCCGTCTGCAGCTGCGTCCGCTGCTGAGCGCCGATTTGCACCTTGGTCGATATCTTTCATTGGAGCCGGAAGCTGCGTACCTGCAGCGTTATTACGATACCGAGGATCCGTCGGAAGATGATAACGCTTACGGGGCCTATGAACTCGCCCTGCGGCTCAAAAGTGAACTGTCACGGGTGTTTGATGTCGACGGTGAGCAGATGCAGAGTGTCCAGCATCTGTTTGAACCGCGTCTGGAGTATCGTTATCGCTCCGATGGGGAGCAGGATAAGCTTCCCTCTTTTGATGATCTCGATCGCACGGATAAGGAGAACCTTGTCGAGCTGGCGCTGGTCAATCGCCTGACCGCTCGCCTGAAAGGGAATGAAGGTGAGCCTGATTACCACGAGTTTCTGCAACTGCGGCTGTCGCAGGCGTACGATTTCGACGAGCAGCGTCGTGACGTTCTGCCTGGCGATGAGCGTCGACGCCCCTGGGGGCTGTTTCGAAGTGAGTTGATCGTGAGCCCGACGGCCAGCAGCTTTATCGATCTCGATGCGCGTTTTGATGTCAATTCTGGAGGTCTGTCGCTGGATCAACGTCTGCAACAGTTTGATGCACGTGCCGAGTATTCTATCGACAAGGACAACCAGCTGCAGCTCGGTTATTACTCCCGGGACGATGAGGAAAAGTACCTCTATGGTGAGCTTGACACGAGCCTGCTCAAGCCGCTTTATCTGAGTTTTACCCAACGCTACGATTTTCGTGAAGAGGCCAATCTTGAACGGATACTACGAGCAGAGTACCGCAGTTCCTGTTGGAGTGTCGCTCTAACCGTGACCGATCGGCCGGATGAGCAGTCGTTTCTGGTCTCGTTTGCACTCGGTGGCTTCGGGGAGTTAACGACAATGGGGGGAGGGTTGTAGCGGGCGCGAAGTCTGTGCCTTCGCACCCGCCGCAGTTTCTATTTGATGGCGACCCATGGGCGCAGCTTGTCCAGGCTTTTTTCGCCGATACCGCGGATGGCGGTGAGCTCATTGGCACTTTTGAAGGTGCCGTGTTTCTTGCGGTAGTCGATGATTCGTTGTGCTAGGGTGGTGCCGATGCCCGGTATCTCCTGAAGTTCTGCGACGCCGGCGCTGTTGATGTCGATTTTACTGACGTTGAGAGCGCTTTGTGTTGCAACTTGCGAGTTCGCAGCCATGAGCTGCGCAGGGAGTGCAGCGCCGATGAAAACAGATAAACAAACAGCGAAGATACAAAGTTTTTTCATTTTTCCCTCCTGTGAATGAGTGTGGCCACCGCGGCCAGAAATGGTTAATTAAAAGCTTCGTATTGTGCTAACGGAGAGAGTATACCACGCACCTTTTGACCTGCAATGCTCCCGGTGGCAAAATACATTGCAAGTTTTTAGTAATTCGGAGTTGCATGATGGTGGATGAACCCCTCCAAGGACAGAAGCAGGGCAGCCTGTTTGGCAAGCTGGCGGTTGTGATTGTCCTGTTGATCCTCGGTGTCGCCTTATTCGGGGAGAAGGGGGTGGTGCGCATGGTCAAGTTGATGCGGGAACGTGAAAACCTTGCCATGCAGGTCCAGAACCTTAAAGATGAGAACGATCGGCTCAAGCACCAGATCGAAGCGTTGCGCTCCGACCAGCGCTACCTTGAGCAGCTGGCCCGCAAAGAGCTTGGCATGGTGCGAGAAGACGAACTCGTGTACCAATTTCGTCCTGCTAAGGAACCGCCGGTGGCCGAGCTATCAGGCGGTGACAGCGAACATTGACAGGTGTGCTTGCGGTGAGTACCATACGCCGTTTCACTCCGGGGGGTGAATGATGGCCTACCATGGACCGAAGAGCTGTCCGGTTTGCGCCTGGCGCGCGACCTGCGTCAAGCGTGCAACCAGCGGGGGAGACGGGATTCTCAATTGTCCCGAGTTCACTGAGGATGTTTTGCTGCGTAAAGAGCGGGAGCGTCAATCAGCGTTGGAAGAACAAGATCACGATGAAAAGGTTTAACTAGATGAAGGCAGAAGTACGGCAACGTATTCACGATGCGCTCCAGGCGTGTTTTCGCGAAGGCACCCTCACCAGCGGCGAGGTGCCCGAATTTACCGTTGAAGAGCCGGCGCAGGCGGGGCATGGTGACTTGGCGACCAATGCCGCCATGTTGATGGCCCGCGCCGAGCGCAAGGCACCACGCCAGATTGCCGAGATTTTGGTGACTGCACTTGGCGACGGAGAAGGGTTGTGGAGCAAGATTGAAATCGCCGGCCCGGGATTTATCAACTTCTTTATCGCTCCGACCTGTTGGTACGCGGTGCTTGATCGGATCATGCAAGAGCAGCTGGCTTTCGGTCGTTCACGTCTGGGGGGCGGGCAGCGCGTGCAAGTTGAATTCGTCAGTGCCAACCCGACCGGGCCGTTGCATATCGGCCATGGCCGCGGGGCTGCTGTTGGCGATGCCGTTGCCGCAGTACTCGAGGCTGCAGGGTTTGACGTTCAGCGCGAATATTACGTCAATGATGCCGGCAATCAGGTGGCCACCCTGGGTAATTCGATTCTTGTTCGGCTGCGTGAACTCAAGGGGGCCGCGGTAGAGTTCCCTGAGGATGGCTACCAGGGGGAGTATATCCGGGATCTGGCGGCCCGTTTGAACGACGAGGATGCGCAGGTGCTGGAGTTGCCTGAAGAGGAAGCGCTCAAGCGTTGTGCCGCCTTTGGCATCAGGGAGGTGCTGGAATGGATCCGGCAGGACCTTAAGGCCTTCGGCATCGAGTTCGACAACTGGTACAGCGAGCAGAGTCTCTATGAACGTGACATGGTCAATACCGAACTCGGCAAGCTGGCCGACAAGGGGCTGAGTTACGAGCAGGATGGTGCTCTGTGGTTCCGTACCACGGCATACGGCGACGACAAGGACCGGGTGTTGATCAAGTCGGACGGTAGTCCGACCTATTTTGCCTCGGATGTCGCCTATCACATGGAAAAATTCGAACGCGGCTTCGAGCGGGTGATCAACGTTTGGGGCGCTGACCATCATGGATATGTGCCACGCATGAAGGCGGTGCTCGCAGGGCTTGGACATCCTCCGGAGGACCTCGAGGTGCTGTTGATCCAGATGGTCAACCTGCTGCGGGATGGGCAGCCGTTCACCATGGGCAAGCGCTCGGGCAACTTTATTGCCCTGCGTGAAGTCATTGATGAAGTCGGTAGCGATGCCTGCCGTTTCTTCTTTTTGATGCGCCGTGCCGACAGTCAGCTCGACTTCGACCTCGAACTGGCCAAGAAGCAGAGCAACGAGAATCCGGTTTACTACGTGCAGTACGTACACGCACGGGTCCGCAGCATCCAGCGTAACGCCGACGAGGCCGGGGTAGCGACGCCGAAACGGGGCGAAGTCGATTTTAGCTGCCTGGTGGACGATGACGAGTTGGCACTGGCCAAGCTGATGAACCGCTACCCAGAGGTGGTCGAACAGGCGGCGAGAGGCTACGAGCCGCATCGGGTCATCTACTACCTGCAGGAACTGGCGGCCCTGTTCCACAGCTACTATAATCGCCAGAAGGTGCTGGTCGAAGATCAGGAGACGGCGCGCGCCAGGCTCTATCTTGTCGAATGCGTGCGGATTGTGGTGGCCAACGCCCTGACCATTCTCGGGGTTTCGGCTCCGGACAGGATGTAGCTGGGAGAAAACATGCGAGACCATAAGCCCCGGGCGCAGAAAAGTCAGGAGTACAAGCAGGTTATAGGGCTGCTGGTACTGGTGTTGGCGGTTGCCGCGGTGAGCTTTTCGCTCGGGGTTACGGTGGGTAAGCGCTCCGTGCCGCAAGTGGTCGCCGCAGCCGGGGATGAAGGGCGTCAGCCGTCGACTGCGCCGGAGTCGGCAACGGGGGGCGAGGCGTCTGCAGAGGATGCACCCAAGGTCAACCTGACCTTCTACGAGACCCTTCCCAAGGGGGAAGAGACTCCCCTCGGCAGTGGGATCAATCCTCCACCTGCGGACGAGGCCGCAAGCCCTTCACCGGACGAGGCACCTCCGGCTGACAATCCGAAGGCTAGCGCCGCGAAGCCGGCTGCGACCTCCAGGGAGAACACAAAGCAAGGCAGTCCGAAGCCACCTTCCGTAACTTCTGGGGAGTATGTGGTGCAGGTGGCATCGTTCAAGTCGGAACCCGATGCCAAGAGTCTGCAGAACCGGTTGCTCGGCAAGGGACATCGCGCCTTCTTGCAACGTGTCGACCTGGGAGAAAAAGGGATGTGGACACGCGTCTACGTCGGTTTTTATGGGTCGAAAGCGTCCGCTCAGAGGGTTGCCGATCGCATCGCGGGCGAAGATAAGTTTTCGCCGATGGTGCGCCGTCGACAATAAGTTGAAAAAGATCTTGACACGCGCCGAAACAGCGCCTATATTTCCGCTTCTGTGACGCGGGGTAGAGCAGTCTGGTAGCTCGTCGGGCTCATAACCCGGAGGTCGGAGGTTCAAATCCTCCCCCCGCA
>PKUI01000037.1 GCA_002869605.1 Desulfuromonas sp.
GGCGGACAGAACCAGGCCCGCGCCATCCTCACCGGGGCGCTGGTCGGCGCCCAGGTCGGCACCGACGGCATCCCGAAACGCTTTCTCGACGGGTTACGGCCCGCTTCGGAGTTGCTGGCACTGTGCGAGGAACTCGCCGCGCAGATAGCAGGTGAACGTTAATGGCCAAGCTTCTCGGCCACGGGGACCAGCTGCCGGTAGTCCTGATAGGTGAGGCTGCTCTGCCAATGCCCTGAATACTTGCCACCAACCACCCCTGCGGCAAAAATCGCCACCACCAGCAGGGTAAAGACCCAGCTCGGCAATGGACGTTTCCAGAAACTGATCTGCAACGCCCCCTCCTCGGGACACTGGCTGACACAGGTAAGACAACCGGTACATTCCGGGGAATAGACCCCTTGCTTGTGCTGAACATCGAGCAGTGCCGGACAGACACGGCTGCAGGTACCGCAGTCGGTACAGCGTGACGCAAAGCGCCTTACCACCAGCGGGCTGCACCAGCTCAGCAGTCCGAGGAGTGCTCCGTAGGGGCAGAGGTAACGGCACCAAAAGTTCTTGTAGACCAGCGACAGCAGCGACAACACCCCGATAACCGTCGCGCTGAACCAGGACATGCCGGTAAAGAAATGGAGCATGCGGATATCGGCGACCGCCCAGTAAGGGGCAGAAAGAAACCCCTGCAGCGCTGTAGCCGGCATATCCAACAGGATCAGCTTGGCAAAGAACAACAGCAACGCATACTTGCTCCCCCGCAACAGGATATCGAGCCAACCCCAGATTCTGAAGTTACGCCCGAAGAGCCTTTTTCCCAGCTTCCAGAGCGGCTCGGAGAGAGTCCCGACCGGGCAGATAAAAGCACAGAACGACTTGCGCGCCAAAAGCGCCATGGCGAGAAAAGTGACAAAAAGAACCAGCGCCGCCGGATGTACCGGGTCGAGGTAGCCGCTCACCAGCCACGCCTTGAAGCTGACCAGGGCACCGATCGGCAGGAACCCTTCCACACCGGGCGGGCGCAGGTAATAGGGGTGAGCGGCAGGGTTCTGAAAATGGCGCACGAACAGCGCAAACTGCACACCGAGGAACAGGCACCAGCCGAGCATCAGCCACTGTATAGTCCAGCGCCACAAAAGGCTGTTTTCGCGGCGTAATAATCTCTTTAATTTCTGAAATATCATCGTAACATTCTCCAAAATCCATGCACCGGGTGCACCTCCTTGATCGTAACAAACCTGTCTGTTGAGCCTTGGTCGGCACCCGCTGTCTCTGTTATAACAGGAGCGTCACCTCAAATCCTTGACGAAAGTCACGATATGCTCCTGGAACTTCAACAGATCCCCGGCCCACGGTTTCTGCTCCTCTTTCCGCTGCTCGCCCTCGCTGTGGTGATGGTCGCACGGGTTTTACTGAGCCTGCTCGGCGACCGCCGCCAGCCATTGCCCGAACCGGGCGACTTGCCCCCCAACGGACTGGCCGCGCTGTTCGGCGACACTCCATGGCTGATCAAGACCGTCCTCTTCAGCCTCTGGCACCACAACATCATCGAGCTGGTCAAAGCGACCCCGCAGGACGGTGTCGACGACTACCTGGTGCGCCGCGTTGCCGATGCCGCCCCACCGGAGACCCGGGGCGGCCAACTGATCTACCGCTACCTCTCCCGGGAGCGCAAGCGTAAAGAGCTGCTCGAAGACCCGCAACTGCGCCACGACTTCACCGTGCTGCGAGAGCACTGGCGTAACCGGGGCACCGAACTCGGCCTGGTCCGCTCCACGCTCGACAGGCGGATCGGCTACGTCCTGAGCCTGCTGGCGATCAGCGCCGCTTACGGTCCGGCAATCACCAAGCTCATCCTCGGCTTATCCAGAGACAAGCCGGTGGCTTTTCTGGTCATCGAAATGATCATCATCCTGCCGTGCATGCTCGTGGGGCTACGCACCCTGAGCGCGCTCACCCCGAACGGCAACCGTTACCTCAAGCGCTGTCGCCATCACTTCGCGTGGCTCAAGCGGACCATCGAGCCGACCGGTCTCGACCCGACCTACGGCATGGCACTGTTCGGCATTGGCCTGCTCGGCGGAGGCTCGCTCTTTGACCCCTTCCGCCAGGCGTTCCCGGGTGGCATCGTCGGCCACGGCGACAGCAACGGCGGCTGCAGCGGGGATAGCGGTTGCAGCGGCGGCTGTGATGGAGGGTGTGGGGGCGGCTGCGGGGGCTGCGGTGGCGATTGACCACGGCACCTATCGCCCCACCCGGCTAACCCTGCAATGGCACATCACCGAGGCGTGTAACCTCACCTGTCGCCACTGCTACCAGGAGCCGCAGCGTCACACGCCCTCGTTCACCGAACTGCTCGATGCCCTGGAACAGTTCCGTCGCCTGCTGCATCACTATCGAACCACGCAACCGAAGCAGGTCCTGCGTGCCCACATCAACCTCACCGGCGGCGAACCGTTCAGTCACCCGCAGATTTTCCATCTACTCGACCGCCTTCACGCCCATCGACAAGAGTTCAGCTTCGCCCTGCTGAGCAACGGCAGCTATCTCGACAGCGAAACTACCGAGCGCCTCGCCCTGCTCAAACCGCGCTTCGTGCAGCTGAGCCTTGAAGGGAGCGCGTCCACCCACGACGCGATCCGCGGTGCAGGCGATCACCAACGGGTCTGCCGGGCGATCCGCACCCTCAAACAGGAAAATATCCCGGTTCTGCTGTCGTTTACCGCACAGCAATGTAACTTCAGGGAGTTCCCCCAAGTCGCGAAGCTCGGCAGGAAATACGGCGTCCGGAGGGTTTGGGCGGACCGTTTCATTCCGTTAGGTAGCGCGGCAAGGGAGCGCGAACAGGTACTCAGCCCGGATGAGACCCGCGAGTTCTGTACCATCATGAAACAGACGCAGCGCTCCTGGAAGCGTTTCTCGAAAACTGAAATCGCCATGCATCGCGCGCTGCAGTTTCTGATCGGGGACGGCAGACCCTACCGTTGCCACGCCGGCGGTGAACTGATCACCCTGATGGCCAACGGCGACCTGGTACCGTGTCGAAGGATGCCGCTAACGGTCGGCAACCTGCAGCACACACCACTGCTCGAACTCTATCGCACGGCACCGCTACTGAACGAACTGCGTGCACCCCACCCACAGGAACACCCCTGCCACCCCTGCCCTTACAGTGCGGCCTGCCGCGGGGGGCTGCGCTGTCTCAGCCACGCCGTTAACGGAAGCTGGAACACCAGGGACCCCGGCTGCTGGCGGAATCTCTCTACCTCACCTTGAATCGTCCAGTTGCGCGGCCAGGGCGCGGATGTGACGATCATCGGTACCGCAACAGCCACCCAGAATCTGCATGCCGAAATCACCCTTGAGGGACGCTACGTCGGCCGCGAAGCGTTGCGGCTCTTCGCTGATGACCTCGGGAGCGTCATCCAGCTCTTCCGGGCTGAGCACCGCGGTGTTGGCGAACAGTCCAACCATACGTTTCCGGCACTCGGCATCGACATGGCCCATGGCCGAACGGAAGTTCGAGGCGTGGGTGCAATTGGCCATGTAGGCGAGCGGTGCCGGCGTCGCCCGTTCATCGAGGGTCGCGATGGCGGTTTGCAGCGGCGTGCCATCGAGCAGGGTTCCTGCGGGTCGCAGTACGAAACTGACCACGTACGGCTTGCCGGTAGCGGCCAGCGCCTGGGCCAGGCCGGTCGCCTCACTGAGCGCCGGCAGGGTGGCGGCGAGGATAAAATCGGCCGCTGATGCCGCCAGCTGCTCGGCCTGCCAGGAGTGAAAGCGTCTTCCCTCCTCGACCGACAGCGCCTCTTGCGGGTTAAACGCGTCACCCCGGCAGCTGAGCAGACCGCAGATCAACACCTGCTCGGCGTAGTCTCCGTAACCACGACGCAGCTGGTCGAGGAAGCGGTAATTGTCACCATTGACATCCTCCCCGGCATAACCGGCCCGCGCGATCCGTTCACGGCTCGCGCGCCAGGTCGCGGTGGAGAGCAGCAGAGGCAACCCCGCCTCACGGCCGATGTCGAGATATTGGCGATAGATGGTTTCGAGCGCCTGGCGCTGCGCCTGGCGATAGATAAAGGCCGAGTTGACCAGTTCCGGGTCGAGTTCGCAGTCACTGTCGCGCCGCAACCGTTCGATCAACGCTCCTTCTCCCAGGATTACCGGTTCTTCAGACAGGACTTGGTCAAACAGTCTGTGCATCGGAGCTTCCTTTCTGCGCTAACTCTCGTCAGTAAACGGCAGTGTGAGTTGCGGCCCGTCGGGTAACGGAATTTCCGTGGTCAACTGCGAAACGGTCAAGCCGAGCAGGCGCACCGCGCGTGCCCCGGCCTCGGTCTCCTTGAGCAACTCGGTAGCCCGGGCCAGCATCTGCTCGGCCCGCTCGAACGGCTCGCTACCGGTAAAACTGCGGGTCACAGTCTGAAAATCGGCGTACTTAACCTTGAGGGTCAGTGTCAGACCGGAAGTCTCCTTGCCCTGCAGCAGAGCTGCGACCTTGTCTGCCAGCCCCCCGAGGATGGTGAGCATCTGGTCGACGCCGGCACAATCCTCCGCAAGAGTCGTCTCCTTGCCGATCGATTTGCGCACCCGGTTCGGCACCACCGGGCGCGTATCGATGCCACGCGCGATATCGTAAAAATATTGTCCCGAATTACCGAACAGCCGCTCCAACTCCTCCAGCGCACAGCGCCGCAAGTCGGCCCCGCTAGCAATCCCGCGCGCCAGCAGCTTCTTTTCGGTCACCCGCCCGACCCCGTGAAAGCGCCGCACCGGCAGCTTGCCGATAAACGTTTCGGCCTGCTCCGGGGTCACCACCGTCAAACCAGCCGGTTTATCGATATCAGAGGCGAGCTTGGCGAGGAACTTATTGTACGACACCCCCGCGGAAGCACTCAGCCCGGTCCGTTCGCGGATCTGCTGCAGAATCTCGCGCGCTACCCAGGTCGCCGAGGCGATCTGCTGCTTGTTCTCGGTGACATCGAGGTAGGCCTCGTCAAGGGAGAGCGGCTCGACCAGGTCCGTGTGCTCGTGGAAAATTTCGCGAATCTGCTGCGATACCTTGCGATATGCCTCGAAACGGGGACGGACAAAGATCGCCTGTGGGCAGAGGCGATAGGCACGTGCCGACGACATCGCCGAATGCACCCCGAAGCGCCGCGCCTCGTAGGAGCAGGTCGCCACCACCCCGCGTCCGCCGGGATCACCGCCAACAATCACCGGCTTGCCGCGCAGCAAAAGATCGTCGCGCTGCTCGACCGAGGCGTAAAAAGCGTCCATATCGATGTGGATGATTTTCTTGATGTCCATGATGTGCCGTTCACCATGACACAACTGCAGGACAAAGAAAAGCGGACCCACAAGGCCCGCCTTCCCATCCAGGTCAGTTTGTCTGACCGTTTATTTTGCTTCGAGCGGGTAGCCCTTCTGTACCCACTCGTTCCAGCCCCCCTGGAGGGCAAAAGCCTTCGCATAGCCCATTTCGATCAGCATCCGCGCCGCACGGGCGCTGGTGTGTTCATTGCGTCACGAGCAGTAGAGCACAAGGGTCTGATCCTTGGCGTAGTTCGTGGCCCAGTTCACGGCATCTGTCGGGTCGACGCGCTCAGCGCCGACAATCTTTTGCGTGGCACGGTCAAAATCCGCGGGAGTACGCACATCCAGAACGACCAGGTTTTCTTCACCCAGGCGGTCCTTGAGCTCATCGGTCGTCATGCGCGGCACGCTTGCGGCCAGGGCCAACGAACCTCCCAGCATGATCGTTACAACGGCCAACAACAGGTAACGGCTTAACCTTGAAAAAGTTATCATCTTGGACTCCATGAAGATAAGAAAACTCGAACTTTTTTAAAAACGTATCATGTTGCCTTAAAGAGACAACTTCGCAGGCGAGATGAATCGTCTCCATGAGTGAAAAATAATCGCCCAACCACTCTGTTTCGGCACCCAAAGCACTGCGCAGGACAGAAGCTATGTTATTATTTTATAAAGCAAATCTCTGCACGGAGGGCGGATCGGTTGCGTCCTGCATATCTTGAAACCCGACAACTCCGCTCCTCACACGCAGGGGAAAGGAGTACGTCATGGGCAGCAAGTATCATGATCGGTTTTCGGATGCATCAGAGGAGCTCAAAGAGCATTCGGGGTTTGTCTGTGAAACCTGTGGAACGAAGCTCGACGCCAAGGACGAGAAACATGCCGGCCTGATCAAGAAGATGACCGAGGCCAAGACCCTGAAGGAGCCGGCCCCCTTCGGTCCGTAACAGACCAACGGTAATCTGATCTTATCCAGTTGTGGAACGAACGCCGCCAGCACGGGGCTTCGTTCCTTTGTGTCTGTGATCCTGGCAAGGGACGCTTTGACAAAAAAAACCGCGACCCGGTTATCCCGGTCGCGGCTTCCATTTCAACGATTGAAGACTGTTTATTTTTAATGTTCCCTTCCCAAGCGTTACCGTACTTTTTTAAGCTTTTCTAACCTTGCGAGTCAACTCTTTTTCTTCTGGTAGAAAAACACGGCCCCCTGAAGTCTGCGATTGTTATGCACTCTGTCTCAACCGGACCAGCGAGCATCCGATACCGAGCAGGCAGAGGCCGCTGAAGGTCAGCAGGGCGTAGTGCATACTGAGGAGAAACTGCGGCAGGGTTGTCGTGGTGACCGGTTCGCCCTGCATCAGCACCGAAAAGATAATGGTAATGATGATCATGCTGTTCATCATACCGAGGGTGCGCATGCTCGAGGAGAGCCCCGAGGCGATCCCCAGGTAGCGTGGCTTGACGCTCCCCATGATGGTGCTGACATTGGGCGAGGAGAAAAACGCGAAGCCGGTACCGAGCAGGACCAGGATGGTATAGATCAACGACCAAGATGAGACAGCTTGCAGATTTGCCGCAACCGCCAACCCTGCTGCGCACAGGGCCATGCCAAAGGTTGCCACCCAGGCCGCCGAGAAGCGATCGGCAAGCCGTCCGGCCAGCGGCGAGAGCAGCGTCTGGGTGACCGGCTGGACGATCAACACCAGGCCGGCCTGACGCGGGCTCATCCCCTGCACATACTGCAGGTAGAGGCTCATAAAAAAGGTCACGCCGAAGGTCGCGGCGTAGTTGAACAGCGCCGCCAGGTTGCTGAAGGCAAACACCCGGTTGCCGGTGAGCAGCGCCATGTTGAGCAGCGGGTAAGGAGTACGCAGCTCGTGCCGCACGAACAGTGCCATCCCGACCGCCGAAAGCGCCAGAACGCCCCAGGCCCACAGACCGCTGTCGAGATTTGAAGCCCCGATGATCAGCGCAAGCACCGCAAAGGCATAGACGACGC
This sequence comes from Desulfuromonas sp., assembly GCA_002869605.1. The sequence goes on from PKUI01000037.1 coordinate 7,310, forward strand.
TGCCGACCCAGTCGAACGGCTCCCCTTTGGCCTCGGCCCACTCACTCCGCATTCTCAACATGGTGACCAGCCAGGTTGAGACCCCCAGCGGCACGCTGAGATAAAAGATCGAACGCCAGCCAAACGAAGACACCAGCAGACCGCCGATGAAAGGCCCGCAGGAGATGCCGGCGTAGACGCTGGCGATCGCCACCCCGAGTGCGCGACCCCGCCTCTCCGGAGGGAAGACCGAGACCACGATCGCCATGGTGGTCGCCATCACCATCGAGCCCCCCATCCCCTGCAGGAAACGGAAACCGATCATCGACTCGATCGACCAGGACTGCGACAGGAGCCCTCCGGCAAAGGTGAACAGCGCGACCCCGTAAATAAAGATGCGACGACGACCATGGATGTCGCCTAGGCGTCCCATGGCGAGCAGAAAAATCGACGCCGAGAGCACGTAGGTGGTCTCGACCAAGCCGAGCTGCACCGCGCTGGCGTTAAAATCACGCCCGATCGCCGGCAGCGCGACGCCAACCGCCGACATCATGAACGGCATCAGAAAATGGGCGAGGCAAACCACCAGCAGGGTGGCGCGACGGGAGACCTTTTCTGGCATGGATGTCCTCTCGGGGGGATGACATGGAAATACGCGCATCTTAACATGAAGCATCGCCGCGATACAGTCTCGCGCACAACATCCGCTTCAACCATTGTAGCTTTGCTAAAATCGTGTAATCTTTAGCTTTGAACTCTTTTTATTTCCACGGAGGGAAGTACGTGAAACTGAAAAAACCGGACTGGAAAACATTCGACGCCGTCCTGTTTGACCTTGACGGCGTCCTGACCGCCACGGCCAAGATCCACGCGATTTGCTGGAAACGGATGTTCGACACCTACCTGATGCGCTACGCTACGCAACACAACTGCTCGTTTCAACCATTCGACATCGAAAGCGACTACCTCGCCCACGTTGACGGCAAACTCCGCTACGACGGAGTACGCAGCTTTCTCGCCTCGCGTGACATCCAACTCCCCGAGGGCGAAGACAGTGACCCACCCGAGGCTGAAACCATCCGCGGCCTCGGCAACCGCAAGGACGCCATGGTCGGCGACGTGCTGGCGCGTGAGGGGGTCGGCACCTTCGAGGGATCGATCGAGCTGGTCCACTACCTGCGCCGCAACGGGGTCAAGATCGCGGTGGTCTCGGCAAGTAAAAACTGTGAGGCGGTGCTGCGCGCAGCGGACATCTTCGAGCTGTTCGATATCCGTGTCGACGGAGTTGTCGCCACCCGACTGAAACTCCCCGGCAAACCGGCACCGGACACCTTCCTCGAAGCGGCACGTCAGCTCGGCGTCGAACCGGCCAAGGCGGTAGTCATCGAGGATGCCCTCTCGGGAGTCGAAGCCGGCCGCCGCGGCAACTTCGGTCTGGTGATCGGTGTCGACCGCCACGGTGAGGGTGACGCCCTGCGTAGTCACGGCGCCGACCTGGTGGTCACTGACCTGGGCGACCTGCTCCCCTAATCTTCTACCGACGGAGACCGCTTCGACATGATTCGCCACGAGACACTCAATCCACCGCTCCACGTCTACCCGGTCAACGAGTGGAAGATCATCGAGACCAGCTTCTACCCCCGTTTTCTCGCCCAGACCGAAACCCTCTTTTCTATCGGCAACGGCTATTTCGGCATGCGAGGCAATTACGAGGAGGGGCGTCCGGTCATCCAGAACGGCACCTACATCAACGGTTTCCACGAAACCTGGCCAATCATCTATGGTGAGGATGCCTTCGGTTTCGCCAAGACCGGCCAGACCATGCTCAATGTCACCGACGCCCGCCAGGTCAAGCTCTACGTCGACGACGAGCCGTTCGTGCTCCCCAATGCCACCCTGATGCTTTACGAGCGGATTCTCGACATGCAGGCCGGCCTCCTCGAACGCAAGGTGCTGTGGGAGACGCCCTCCGGCAAGCAGGTGTTGATCGAAAGCAAACGGCTGGTCTCTCTCGAACACCGTCACCTTGCAGCGATCTCCTTCCAGGTCACGGTACTCAACGACCGCGCCCCGGTGGTAATCTCCTCAAAGATGCTCGGCAACCAGTCGAACCAGGTCGGCAAAGACGACCCGCGCCAATCCAAGGGGGTCGATTACCAGGTGCTTGAACCGCAGCTCCACTACGGCTCCGAGCAGCGCCTGCTGATGGCCCACAGGGCAAAAAACAGCGGCATGACCCTCGCCTGCGGCACCGATCACCGCATCGAAACCGAATGCCCCTACCACCTCACGGCCAGCTGCGACGAGGATGTCAGCAAGGTGGTTTACTCGGTCGAAGCCCAGCCTGGACAACCGATTCAGCTGGTCAAGTACATCACCTACCACACCTCCCATTCGGCCCCGGCCCGCGAGCTGTGCGACCGCAGCGAACGGACCCTCGACCGTGCCATCGAGGAGGGGTTCGACACCCTGGCCGAGGGGCAGCGTGCCTTCATGGACGACTTCTGGGAACGGAGCGACATCGAAATCGAGGGAAACCCGGCACAGAGCGAACGGCCGCCGGGTGAACTACAGCAGGCAATCCGCTGGAACCTGTTCCAGATTCTGCAGGCTTCGGGGCGTGCCGAGGGAGGGGGAATTCCGGCCAAGGGGCTCTCCGGACAGACCTACGAGGGGCACTACTTCTGGGACACCGAGATCTACGTGCTGCCGTTTCTGATCTACACCGCGCCGCGCATCGCCCGCACCATCCTCAAATTCCGCCACTCCATGCTCCCCGAGGCGCGGGAACGGGCACGCGCCGTCAATCAGCGCGGCGCGCTCTTTCCGTGGCGCACCATCAACGGCGAGGAGGCTTCCGCCTACTACGCCGCCGGCACCGCGCAGTATCACATCAACGCCGACATCATGTACGCCCTGCGCAAGTACGTCGAGGTCACCGACGACAAGGCGCTGCTCTACGACGAAGGGGTCGAGATGCTGGTCGAAACCGCGCGCATGTGGGAGGACCTCGGCTTCTATTCCGAGCGCAAGGAGGGCAAGTTCTGTATCCACGGCGTCACCGGCCCCGACGAGTACAACACCGTGGTCAACAACAACGCCTTCACCAACATGATGGCGCGTGAGAACCTCTGGTTCGCCGCTAAGACCGTACACGAGCTGCACGATAACTATCCCGAACTCTACGCCACCCTGGTCTATCGCACCCAGTTCGAGATATCTGAGGCCGATGCCTGGCAGAAGGCGGCCGACAACATGTACATCCCGTTTGATGACAAGCTCGGCATCAATCCCCAGGACGACGCCTTCCTCGACCGCGAGGTCTGGAACCTCAAGTGGATCCCGCGCGGCAAGTTTCCGTTGCTGCTCCACTACCACCCGCTGGTCATCTACCGCCACCAGGTGATCAAGCAGGCCGACGTGGTGCTCGCGATGTTCCTGCTCGGCCACGAATTCAACCTTGAACAGAAGCAACAGAACTTCGACTACTACGACCCGCTGACCACCGGCGACTCCTCGCTGTCGGCCTGCATCCAAAGCATCGTCGCCAACGAAGTCGGCCACACCGAAGACGCGCTACGTTATGCGCGCTACGCCATGCTCATGGACCTCGCCGACGTCGGCGGCAACGTCAAGGACGGCTGCCACATCGCCTCGATGGGCGGCACCTGGATGGTGGCGGTCTACGGCTTCGCCGGCATGCGCGACTTCGACGGCGCGATCAACTTCACCCCCAACCTCCCCGAAAGCCTGACCAAGCTCTCCTTTCCGCTGCAGATCGGCACCTCGAGGCTAAGCGTCACACTCACCCAGCAGCAGGTCACCTACCAACTCGAGGGACGCTCCCCCTTAAGCATCAGGCATTGCGGCAAACCGCTCGAACTGAAACCGGGGACGTCTTCAACCATCGATCTCCACAAAGGAAGGTGTCCCGTCTAGCCCGCGCACATAAATTTGTCCTTGAAATCTTGTCCCAGAGGAGTAAGATCGCTCCCGAACGTTGGACAAGACCTACCCAAGCAGGCCCTGCCCGGCACTTTCCGCCGACACCTGGACACCAAGCCCTCGCTGCCGACGGACATCGTCACTTCGAACCATCAGGGGTTACGCATGTCCCATACTCGACTTGTACCCAAATCGTGGAGTCTGCTGCGCGCAGGACTCTCCAGACAGCAGCTCATCAACGATCTGCTCGCCGGCATCATCGTCGGCATCGTCGCCCTGCCGCTGGCGATCGCCTTCGCCATCGCCTCCGGGGTCAAACCGGAGCAGGGGCTCTATACCGCGATCGTTGCCGGCTTTTTAATCTCGGCACTAAGCGGCAGTCGCGTACAGATCGGCGGCCCGACAGGCGCCTTCATTGTCATCGTCTACGGTATCGTACAGCGCTTTGGCTACGACGGGCTGGTAATCGCCACCCTGATGGCCGGACTGCTGCTGATCGCCATGGGTTTTGCCCGTCTCGGCACGATCATCAAGTACATTCCCTACCCGGTCACCGTCGGCTTCACCAGCGGTATCGCCCTGATCATCTTCATTGGGCAGCTGCGCGACCTGTTCGGCCTCAAGATGGAGCACGTCCCTGCCGAATTTTTCGAAAAGCTGCTCGCCTACGGCCACCACTTCGACTCCCTGTCACTCTCTGCCACCCTGCTCGGACTGGCCACCATCGGCACCATCATTTACTGGCCGCGGGTCACCCAGCGCATCCCCGGCTCGATTATCGCCCTGCTCGCCACCACCCTGATAGCGATCCTCTTCGAACTGCCGGTCGAAACCATCGGTAGCCGTTTCGGCGCCGTGCCGAGTAGCCTGCCGCTACCCCACCTGCCAAACTGGCCCGGCTGGGATAAATTCGTGCAGCTCTTCTCCCCTGCGCTCTCCATCGCCATCCTCGCCGGCATCGAGTCGCTGCTTTCCGCGGTGGTCGCCGACGGCATGACCGGGCAACGCCACCGCAGCAACATGGAACTGGTCGCTCAGGGAGTGGCCAATCTCGCCTCCCCGCTGTTCGGCGGCATCCCGGCAACAGGAGCCATCGCCCGCACCGCCACCAACATCAAGAACGGCGGCCAGACCCCACTCGCCGGCATCATCCATGCTGTCACCCTGCTGCTGATCCTGGTGTTTTTCGGCAAGTGGGCAGCGCTGATTCCGCTACCGACCCTCGCCGGCATCCTCGTGGTGGTAGCCTGGAACATGAGCGAGGCACGCCATTTCATCAAGCTGCTCTGTGCGCCACGCGGCGACATCCTGGTGCTGCTGTCGACCTTCGGCCTGACCGTGCTGATCGACCTGACCGTCGCCATCCAGGTCGGCATGGTGCTGGCCGCTTTCCTGTTCATGCGACGCATGGCGGAAACCACTCAGGTCGGCTTCATTACCGCAGATCTACAGGATGAAAACGATGAGGAGTGGGACGACCCCAACGCGCTGAGCACGCGCAAGATTCCGGCAGGGGTCGAGGTGTTCGAGATCGACGGACCGTTTTTCTTCGGCGCCGCCGACAAGTTCAAGAATGCGCTGCTCGCGATCAACGCCCTTCCCGAGGTACTGATTCTGCGCATGCGCCATGTACTGAGCCTCGATGCCACCGCCCTGCACGCCCTCGACGCCGTCTACAGCAGCGCGCAGCGCAGCAATACCCGCCTGCTGCTCTCAGGTGTGCATGCGCAGCCACTGGTCACCATGGAACGCGCCGGTTTTCTCGACAACATCGGCGAAGCCAACGTTTTCGGAAACATCGACGACGCCCTTGCACGCGCACGCGAACTGCTCGACATCCCCCCCGAGAACCGCCCGGGGCCCTTCGTTCCGACGGTAACCCGCGAAAAAGCCGACAAGCCATGACTTGAATAAAGAACGCCCCACAGTCAGGAGGGTAACTGTGGGGCAAAAGATTGAGGAAGGTTTTGGATGAAGAAGTTACATATAGGCTACCAATCTTGTCAATTATGTCAACGCCTGGGTAAAAAAGTTTCATTATTTACCTCATGCATCCCGGAACCTAACTTGATCAACCAGCGTAGAACACGGCTTCTTTCGCCAATAACAAAAAAAGCCTGCGGTTTCAGCCACATGCTTTTTTTGTTAAAGAACCTCCAGAAGGGCATCACGTCATCACATCCGCCATCTCCATCCAGAAGGTGGCTCCACCACCTGGCGTCTCCTCGACCCAGGCGCGCCCCCCGTATCGATGAGCGATCTTCTGCACAATAGCGAGACCAACACCGGTCCCCTTGCTCTTTTGGTTGCGACGTCCACGCACGAAGAGTTTGAAAATTTCGTCACGCTCAGCCGCATCGACCCCGGGCCCATGATCGCGCACGTAAAAGCGTGCCCTCTTGCGTAGACGTTCGCCACCCACTTCGATCGTCCCCGGCTCGCTGCCGGCATACTGCAACGCGTTGCCGATCAGGTTCGTGAACACCTGGAACATCTGGGTACGTGGAACACTGAGCTTGGGCAGCTCCTTGACCTCGATTTTCATCCCCTTCTCCAGGGCCTGGCTCCCCAGGCCAAGCATGGCCTCTTCGACAACCTCCCCAAGCTCGACAGCACCACTCGGCTCATCGATATGGCCCACCTGCGCAAATACCAGGAGTTCTTCCAGAAGCGTGGACATTCTCCTCCCCTGTCGTTCCATCTCCTGCAGGCAGGAGAGGACATCTTCGTCGAGCCGCTCCTGGCAGCTGTTTCGGAGATGCTCGGCGTAGCCGATGATCGGCGTCAACGGCGCGCGCAGATCGTGTGAGACTGTATGCACAAAGGCGTCGAGTTCCTGATTGGCCTCCTTGAGCTTCTCTTCGGTCTGCTTGCGATCACTGATATCGCGGATCGACTCGATGGCCCCGGCAAAGTTGCCGTCCTGGTCCAGAAGACGCGAAGCGGTGGCCCAGACATAGGCCCCCTTGCCCTCGTAGAGTTCCGGCAGGTATTGCTCGATGTATTTCATGTCGCCCCGCTCGCCGATAACATCGTAGTGCGCCTTTTTCTCCAGGTCGGGAGCGCCGATCAGGTCGATCAGAATCGGTCGCCGCTCGCCGTAGAATGGCAGCGCATAGGCGTGGTCGGACTGTCCGATCATATCGTCCTTGCCGATGCCGCTCATGTTCTCCATGGCCCTGTTCCAGGCGACGACCTGGCGCCGCTGATCAATTACGAAGGTTGCGTCGGGCAAAAAGTCGATAATGTCCTGCATCTGCCGGTGGGCAACGCGCAGCTCCTGCTCGGCATGCTTGCGGTCGGTGATGTCACGGATCGACTCAATGGCACCGATCAGATTCCCCTCGGGATCATAGAGCGGCGACGCCTTGAGCCAGACAAACGCCCCCTTTCCGCCATAAATGGTCGGCATAAAGCGCTCGGCGAACAGGATCTCTCCCTTCTGTTCGAAGTAACTGTACTGCGCCGCCGTCCCGAGGTCGTACTCTCCGATCAGGTCGATCAACGTCGGTTTGCGCTCCCCGTAGAGCGCCTCGGCATAGGCGTAGTCACCCTGCCCGAGGATCTCTTCCTTGCGCACCCCGGTCTTCTCCTCCATCTCGCGGTTCCAGGCGGTGACGTTCTTCTCCCGATCGATGACGAAGGTCGCATCGGGCAAAAACTCGATGATGCTCTGCAGCTTCTGGTGGGCGGCTAAAAGCTCCTTCTCGGCCTTGCGCCGGTCACCGATATCCTGAACCTGGGCAACGAAATGCAGAAAAGTCTGCTCACTGTCGGTGGAGAGAGCCACGGTCGGGTGACCCCAGACGATCGATCCGTCCTTGCGCACATAGCGCTTCTCGTAGTCGAGGCTCTTGTGGTGGCCGGCCAGTAGTTCCCCGTAAAGCTTTTCGGTCTTCGGCCGATCCCAGGGGTGGGTGATATCCTTCAGCATCAGTTGCATCAGCTCACTCTCGGAGTAACCAAGCAGTTCGCACAGTGCCGAGTTCACCTGCAGGATCGCACCATCCACGCCGACAATGGCCATCCCGGACGATGCCGAGGCAAAGATCGAACCAAACTGCTTCTCGCTCAAGCGCGCGACCGAGCTCTCCGGCTCAACCTGCCAGTCCCGCAGGCTCTTCTCGAGCGTCTCCGCCATGCTCGCCAGGGTCTCTGAGGTCTTGACCAGGTAGCTGGTGGCTCCGGCAGCAATCATCCGCTCCGCCACATCCCGTTCATCCTCGCGCCCCATGACCAGGAGCGGGCAGATCGGCTCCTCGGCAAATTGCGCTAAAAGTTCAGCCTCCCCGTCCGCAACCTGTTGAAAATCGACAAGCATCAGGTGCGGCAGCGCCGTGTCTAGAAAGGCCTCCGCATCAGCCAGATTCTCTACGACCGATAACGCAACCGGAACATGCCAGGCATCCAGCGAGGCTTTCACCTGCGCCACATCCGACACGCTATCATCGACCATGAGGATACGTAGTGTCCTTCCCATGGGCCCTCCCCTTCAAGTTGAGTTAAACAGTAGGCATTAGCGGAGACATATTGTAAACCACACCCTTATACCAAGAAAGGTATTTATTGTGACATAGCATACACAAAAAGATAAAACCCCCAGTAACACAAAAAAACGCCCCACAGTCAGGAGGGAAGCTGTGGGGCAAATATTGGAGGAAGGATTTATGAAGAAGTTGTAAATATATTACCGAATAGGTAACCTATGTCAACGGCAAGAAAAAATATTTCCCCGAAAGTCTGAAGCCCACCTAGTCTGTCGTTGCTGAAACCTTCGGCAGCCAGAGCTTAAACATCGTACCGGCGCCAACCTCACTTTCAGCAGCAATCTGCCCCCCCAAAACCTGCATAAGCGCATAGCTGATCGCCAGACCGAGCCCGCTACCACTCTTGCGTGTGGTAAAGAAGGGGTTGAATATTTTGCCCAGCGTCTCTTCATCGATCCCCGGGCCATTATCGTGAATGATGATCGACACCCCGTCCAACTCGCAGCGGCTGGTCACTTCGAGCCGGCCCGTTCCACCTAGAGCCTGCAACCCGTTGAGTACCACGTTGGTCAAGACCTGGCGCAGCCGCTCGCGATCACTGCGAATCCTCGGCAGTTCAGGGTCGTAATGCCTCTCGATCTGTACATGGCCAAAGTCTACCTGATGGCTTGCCTGTTCAAGGATCTCGTCGAGCAGCGCGTTGCATCCCACCTCTTCGACCTGTGGGTTCTGGTTGCGCGCCATGCTGAGCATGTTGCGCGTAATCGCCGCAATGCGGTCGGTCTGCAGCAGTATCTCGTTAGCTTCCTCTTTGCCGGCCCCCTGCTCACCGAGCTCCATCTGCAGAATTTCGATATTGCCACGAATAATTGCCGCTGGGTTATTGATCTCGTGCGCCACCCCGGCGGCGAGTGTGCCGAGCGCCGCGAGCCGCTCGGCCCTGAGCAGCTCCTCGCGGGTGGCGAGCAGCTCCATGCCCCGCTCCTGTAACTGCCGGGTCCGTGTTTCGACCTTATCCTCGAGCTCGCTGTTGAGCACCGTCAGCTCCTCCTCCCGCTCCCCGAGCGCAGCCGTCATGCGGTTAAAGGCCACCGTCAGCTTACCGATCTCGTCATCGCTCTCCGGGTTCAGCGCGATACCGCGCTCCCCCTCGGCAACCTGCTCGGCCAGCTCCTCCAATTGCAGCAGCGGACGGGAGAGGCGCTTGGAGACCTGACGCGCCACCCCGTAGCCGAGCAGGCAAAAAAGCAGCAGCAGTCCTCCCTGGATCATAGCGGCGCGCTGCTTGAGGGCGATGTAGGGGCTCTCGAGAAGACCGACGTAGAGAGCGCCGATCGGGATGCCATCGGGATCGAGCAGCGGTTCGTAGGCGGTCAGATACCACTGATCGACCACCTTGGCGCGGTCGAACCAGGAACGCTTGTCGACCAGCACCGCCTGGGCAACCTCATCCGAGACCGCGGTGCCGAGTGCGCGCGTGCCATCGCCAAGACGAATGGTTGTGGCGACCCGCACGTCGTCGAGGAAGATGGTCGCGCTGCCAAGCTGCCGGCCGGCGAAGGTCTCCTCACCGTAGATGATCTGCCGCAGACGATCGACCAGTGCCAGGTTATTGTTCAGCAGCACCCCGCCGTAGAGCATGCCGGCGATGCGACCGTCGGCATCCCGCCACGGGGAGGAAGCGAGCAGCACCAGCCCCCGCTCCTCGGAGTCTTCTCCGGCGGAATCAGGAAACGGGATGCGGGCACGCGTGGCAAGCTCAGGATTCTCGGCCTCCAGACTGACAGGAGAAAGCAGCAACGTCGTGAAACGTTCCTCGCCCGCGAGTGCCGAGACATGAAAAACCGAAAGCTCGCGTGCCAGCGGAGTCGCCCCGGAGAGCGGTTGTCCGGCCCGCAAAATCACATTTCTTTCGGCATCGACCAGGGCGAGGAAATCTAGCCCTTCGCTCTGACGCAACCCGGCGAGCTCGGCGGCCAGTTCGGCGCGTCGATGTCCCGAGCTCAAACGCGCGCTGAAGCGGATGACCATGCGCAGCCTGTCGAGCTCGTTACGGTATTCGGCACGTGCCGAACCGAGGTCCTGACGCACCTTGTCCTGAGCCTCGTCAACAATCCAGGCATTAATCAGATAAGTAAAAGCTAAAGAGACCAACAACAGGATCGCCACCATCAGGGTCACGGTGGCGAAGGTCAGCTTACCCCGCAGGGTGACGGGGCGAAGGGGGATCATATCAGCCCTCATCCTCATCGAGGTTCAGGCCGTAATCACGGATTTTGCGATCGAGAGTCTTGCGGGTAATGCGGAGAATCTGCGCGGCACGGGTCTTGTTCCACCCGGTCTGGCGCATGGCGCGGCGGATCTGCACGATCTCGGAGTCGCGCAGGCTGATGGCATCGTTGTCATCGCGAACGCTTGGGGATGCCGAGGGTGACGGGGTTACGTTCAGCGGCAACACCTCCGGCTCAATCAACCCGGAAGGGGAAAGGATCACCGCCCGTTCAATGACATTTTCGAGTTCGCGCACGTTGCCGGGCCAACGGTATCCCTGCAGCAGTTCGACAGCGCGCGGAGCGACGCGCGGCGGGGTGCGCCCGAGCTTGCTCGCCACCTTGTCGAGGAAATGCTCCACCAGCGGCAGGATATCGTCATGCCGTTCGCGCAGCGGCGGCAGCTCGATACTCAGCACGTTGAGCCGATAGTAGAGATCTTCGCGGAAACGTCCCGCGGCGATCTCGGTCGGGAGGTCCTTGTTGGTCACCGCGATCACCCGTACATCGGCGTAGCGCGGCTGCGTCGCCCCGACCGGCAGAAACTCCCCCTCCTGCAACATGCGCAGCAGCTTGGCCTGCAGCCCCGGGCTGATGTCGCCGATCTCGTCCATGAACAGGGTGCTGCCGTCGGCCTCCTCGAACAGTCCTTTTTGATTCTGCAGCGCCCCGGTGAAGGCCCCTTTCAGGTGGCCGAACAGCTGGCTCTCGAGCAGGGTGTCGGAGAGCGCCGCGCAGTTGATGGTCAGCATCCGCTTGGCGGCGCGCGCACTGGCGTTGTGAATGGTCTGCGCAATCAGCTCCTTGCCGGTACCACTCTCGCCGAGCACCAGCACGTTGGCATCACTCGCCGCCACCTGTACGGCAAAATCGTACGCCTTGCGAAACGCTGCGCTGGCAAACACCGGCTCTTTCTCACCGCGCTGCCGCTGCAGCTCACGTTTAAGCGAGCGGTTCTCGGCCACCAGATCGCTCCGCTCCAGGGCATGGACCAGTAGCGCGTGGAGTTTCTCTTGCGGGAACGGCTTGGCGAGGTAGTCGTAGGCGCCACACTTCATCGCTTCGACCGCCGACTCGATGGTGCCGTGGCCGGTCATCATGATCACCGGCAGCTCAGGACGCACCTCGCGCAATGCTGCGAGCACCTCGATGCCGTCCATCTCTGGCATCTTGACGTCAAGCAGCAGCAAATCGCAGAGCGTCTCGGGCTGCTTCAGCAGATGCACCAGTTGACGCGGGTCGGCGAAAGGTTCGACCTTGTAGCCCCACCCCCCGAGCATCTTGCTCAGGTAGCGGCGCATCCCTTCTTCGTCGTCGCAAATAAAGATTCGTTTGTCCATTGTCCCAGCTCCCGTATCGGTGACACATAGCACAACTCGCCACTCTTTGAGAAGGTATCGTTTACACTATCCGACGCCTGGCAACGCTCCGTTTCGACCGGGTCAAAACGTCCCGACGGGTCATTTCGACCCGCACCTACCCCCCTCGAACGGCACAAGCCACTTGCCACCAGACACCAGTAAACGATCTATCATTTCCACCAGTTAAGCTCAGCCAGGGCATCCGGTATACACCATTGGCACAAAGGTTGCGCCAATGGGACAGACTCTGCTGTGCCCGACGCGGCACAAAATCAATTTATGGGGAGAGCTATTTATGGCTATATCGAGAAGAAACTTCCTCAAGGGGGGGGGCATCGCAGCCGCCGGCCTGACTCTGGGCGGCAAAACGGCCCTGGCCGGGGAACCCGAAGAGGGAGGTCTGCGCACCAAGGGGCTGAAGACCAGCACCACGGTCTGCCCGTACTGTGCCGTCGGTTGCGGCATGCTGGTGCATACCAAGAATGGCAAAATCGTCAATATCGAAGGCGACCCGGAGCACCCGATCAACCAGGGCTCGCTCTGTTCCAAGGGGAGTGCGCTGTTCCAGGTGGCCAACAACGAACGCCGCCTGACCAAGGTGCAGTACCGCGCACCCAAGAGCGACAAGTGGGAAGAAAAATCGTGGGACTGGGCAATGCAGCGTATCGCCAAGCTGATGAAAGAGACCCGCGATCGCAACTTCGTTAAACAGGAACAGGTCGACGGCAAGAGCTACACCGTCAACCGTAACGACGGCATGGCGATGATCGGCGCCGCGGCCCTCGACAACGAGGAATGCTACCTGCTCGGCAAGTTCGCCCGCGCCATGGGGGTCGGTTACCTCGAGCACCAGGCTCGAATATGACACTCCGCAACGGTTGCCGGTCTGGCAGCC
>PKUI01000188.1 GCA_002869605.1 Desulfuromonas sp.
AAACAGCGCAGCCCCTGGCGATAGAGATCGGAAACAAGATCAATCGCGAGACTCCTTAGGGTCGAGGTGGTCAGGCTGATCGTTCCCGGGTGGTCGCAGGAAGAGCGGCAGACCCCGTAAGGGACCGCAGGTGCGACAAAGAGATCTCGCCGGCGAGCAAGTTTACTGGCAACGTGCTCTGCCTGCAGCGTATCGGTAGCAAGGGGCAGGTGCGGGCCGTGCTCCTCGACAGAGCCAAAGGGGATGACAACACTGCGAGTCTTCTTGAGGCCAGCAGCGAAATCGTCCATGGTCATTTCGGCGATGAGCATCTGAACTCCTAGGGAATATCCACCAGGGTGTGGACCTGTGGAATGATCCGCACATCGGGGTGGATGCGTGCAAGGCGCTGTTGCAAGGGGAAAAAGTGCGTCAGTGATTCGATGCCCCCCTGTCGCGTCAACGGTTGTAAGACCAGCATGGCCTGCGGACAGGACTCTGCGACCATAGAAGCCGCCAGGAGAAGCTCATCTTCCGGTGTGTTAGGCTCACACACCACCTTGGCCACTGTACGGCAGTTTCCGGCACCAGCACAGATCTTCAGAAAGGCACGATGTTCATCCCAGAAAGGGGTATGGCCGGTCAGACTCGGCAGCTTGATGTCGGCACTGACCCAGGCAAGATGGCCGATTAGCGGCTCCAGCGCTCCGGGCAAGGTGCCGTTGGTTTCAAGATAAAGTGGCATCACGCGCGACAGCTCGGGTAGCCAGCCGCTCAGCACGTCTGTGTGGTAAAGTGGTTCGCCACCAGTGAGGCTGATGGAATGATGAAGTCCTGGAGCTTGACGCTGCCAACCAACGAGTGTGGAAAGCAAGGACTCGAGTGTGACCGGGTTATGAACAGAACGATAATGTCCCGAACCGGGCTCGGTCTCAACACGACATGCGGGTAGCGCTGACCAGGGTGTGTCGCAGTAACGACAGTCAAGGTTGCAGCCAGAAAAACGGACAAACACCTGCCGGCAGCCAACCAGAGGACCCTCCCCCTGGCAGGAAGAGAAGACTTCAACCAGATTCGCGCTAGCCTTGGCTGTAGCTGGCACAGGCGTTCTCCGACTCCCAGACCTTAACACTGTCGATCTTTACGTTCTTGGCCGCAAGTGGCGCTGACAGTTCGTAAAATAGATAGCGGGCAATGTTTTCTGACGAAGGACTATGGTTTTTAAACGCGTCGAGATCGTTAAGGTACTTGTGGTCAAGTCGGGCGAGAATCTCTTTGGTGTAGGCCTTAAGGATCTTGAAGTCGATCGCCAGGCCGGCATCATCAAGGTCTTCAGCGGTGACGGTCACCTCAACCTTCCAGTTATGACCGTGAAGGTTTTCACAGTCACCCTGATAATTGATCAGATTATGAGCCGCGGCAAAATGTGTATAAATGGTCAGATGGTACATGGGTGCCTCTTTCGTTTATTCGTATCCCTCGGGGTCCTGTGGGGCTGGTTCTCCGGGCATGCGATAGTTTTCTTCGGCCCAGTTCCCCAGGTCGAGTGTTCGACATCGTTCCGAGCAGAACGGGCGATCCGGGTTGTCCTTCCAGGGCGTCAATGTACCGCACTGGGGACAGCGAACGCGCAAGACCTTCACTTTTGAATCTGTCATCATCACCAGTCTGAATGAGTTGCCAAGAGTGACATAGTAACATATTCACGTTTATCGGAAATCAGTAGGATATTCCGTCGACATTTTGAGCGTATATATCAGGAATTTCCTGAGATGACAAACCAGAACTGACTGATAGCATAAAAGACACATCGTCATGAAACGTGAGGTTACTATGAGCGATTATCGTCCTATAGGTTACTGCACAACCTGCAAGAGACCGGTTTTTCTCATGACCTCCCTCAATAAGCGCTGTAGAGCACGGAACTTTGGTCGCCTATGTCATGGTGAAATCATCAGTGCCCTTGACCTGAACACTTGGGATGTCTGCCCTTGTCAAAACGACGATCACCAGGATGAATCCTGGAACTGTCCCCGATGCAGCGGCAGCGGCTGGATCCCCCTGCATTCAAAGCCGACACGAACATTGCATCAGTAAAGTGACAAGCGGTGACATGAGAATATAACAAAAGGCCAGGTCATAAACCTGGCCTTTATTATCTTTTGGAGCGGGAAACGGGATTCGAACCCGCGACCTTCAGCTTGGGAAGCTGACACTCTACCACTGAGTTATTCCCGCAAACGAGGCGTGATTATATGAAGGCCACACCGATGATGTCAATCTTTTTTGAAATATTCTGCAACTATCTCATCTAAACTAAAAGGTGAAGAAATTCGCCCGCATATCTCATCGTGGCGGATCATTTTCAACCCCCGTCCCAGGCCGACTCCTGGCACCACACCCCACTCGCGGACAAGCGCTTTCGCACCGATCAAGTCTGGAACCCGACCATTTACCTGCGCAGCCAGCCAGTCTGACACGTGCAGTCGAAGATCAATTCTGGCAAATCGGGGTAATGAGGTGAGGTAAAGTAGACCGGCCAGCGGGTCATAGCCAAGACCATCCACCCACAAAGCCCGTGCACGCGATGATTTCGCCACCTCGGGCAATAAAGACAAACCGTCGAGGGTTTCGAGTTGCTGGAACAGCAATCCTGCCTTGCGCGAGAAACGGAATCTGTTCGTCAATTTTCCAATATCATCACCAGACCGTATGCTTGCGTAGAAGCGTACCAGCGCATACATAGGCCACCACTCATCGAGCCGACGCTCAAGCCGTGCTCCAACAATCTCTTCCAGATGCTTTTCGGCAGCTATGAACCGGTTTACGGGGGTCGCTTCCGGTTGAATCTCCCCGCAAGAGAGCCAGTCATCAAGCAGACGATACCTGCGTAGCAGTTGTACCCCTAGGCTAACCTGTGAATGAGCGTAAACCCGGCCGAGCTCGGCCTTGACCCGCTCAGACGCGACATCCTGCAACCTGCCACGGAAGCGTGCACACTGTTCAGCGTAACCCTGTGTCGGCTCGAGGTTGAGTTCAACACAATGGCGTATGCCCTTGATCATACGCAACGGATCGTGACCGAGCACATGCTCAGAGCACGGCTCCAGCACACCCAGCAGGAGATCTCTTTGCCCGCCAAGAGGATCAATCAATGTTTGCGGGTGACGCAGACTCCGCGCCATGGCGTTGCAGGTAAAATCCCGGAGTTCCAAATCCTTGTACAGGGTAGCCGCACGCAATGGTGCAAAATCGAGCACATACCGGGAACCGGATAAGCTCATCACCACCCGCGACTGCCTGCGGCCAGGGTCGAGATCGATATAGGTCCCCCCCCAGTCAAAAGCAAACCTCTTCGCAATCGGCGTTGGGTCCGAGTCCAAGGCAAAATCAAAGTCTGTCGCTTGCCTGCCGAGCAGATCATCTCGCAGTGCGCCGCCGACCAGCCAGCACTCCACCCCGTGAGGCAGGCTTTCGGCCAGGCGTTGGATGATGTCATGCTGGTATGAAATCAATGTGAACGGCTGCATAGTATATCCGCGTTCTGTTCCTCACAGCATAGCAGAGAAACAAAAACGGCCCGCACGTTCGGTGCGGGCCGCTCAAATAAAAGGGACTGGCGAATATCAGGAAAGGTCTTTCGCCGCCTTGTAGACCAGATCGAACAATTCGGCGATATTCTCCTCGGCAATACAGGAGAATGCTATACGCAGATCGGTCTTGCCGATCTAGATCGTCCCGACTCCGTATTTCTCAAGCAGGTGAACCCTCAGCTGCTCAGCATCAACGGTTTTAAGCTTCAGGCACATGAAGTATCCAGAGTTGAATGGGTAATACTCCCAGACATCTGCAAAGTCACCATTATCAAGAACGCGTTTAACCTCCAGCGCACGCCCCTTCATGACCTGATACTTCTGTTCCTTCTGCGCCTTGAAGTCCGGGGAACTCAACGCTTCAATGACAAAGGTCTGGGACGGATGCGGGCAGTTGGAGATCTTGGCACGAATAACGCCCATGGTCTTCTTTTCCAGCGCTTCGATCAGGCGAGGTTTGGCTGCTGTATCTCCAGCTGCAAAGGTGATAAACCCGGTACGGAAGCCCCAGACATACTCTTCCTTGGTAGCACCATCGAGTTTCACGGCGAGCACACGCGGGTGCAGGTTGGCGAGCTTACCAAAGAGCGACTCTTTCATAGAGTCCTCGTAGAACAGGCCGAAATAGGCATCATCGGTGACGGCTACGATATTACAACCCGATTCGGCAACTTCGGTGATCGTCGCGATAATCGCCTCACCCTCGGCGATACTTGGTGTGTAGCCGCTCGGGTTATTGGGGAAGTTCAGGAGAACAATCGCCTTCCCCTGCTCCTTCGCCACGCTTACAAGGGCTTCCTTGAACGCCGCGATATCATATCCACCTTCCGGGGTAAAGGTGTTGAATTTCTGGATTTTGGCTTTATTACAGACCCCGAAGGTCAGGTTGTAATTGCCCCACATCATGTCGGGCATCACGAAGACATCACCTTCTCCTGCAAACAGGTCGCCGACGATTGACAGGCCATGGGTCAAGGCGCTGGTCACAACGGGATTCGAAAAATGCTTCCCTTGTAGGCTCGGGTTTTCTTCGAGCATCTTGTCACGCCAGAGTTTGCGCAGTTCGGGCTTACCGGCGGGTGGTGCATAGGGATAGATATCCTTGGGAGAAAAGTTGCCGAGCTTATCCTGAATGCACTGCAGGTACATCGGGCCATCGCCTTCGGTGGCAATACCGATAGTGGCATTGTATTTGTGAGCTTTTTCCTTGGCTTCGGCAGATTGGGTCAAAATCCCCTTCGGGAAAAACAACTGTTTGCCGAGATCCGAAAGCATCTGGAGTACATAAGGATTTTCTTCCTCGAGGACGGCGTTGAGTTCTGCTGCAAGCGGATTCATAATTTCCCTCTCGTTGTTATTTTTACCCCTCATCAAGCGAGGTGAGACATTTAATCAGCACTAAACAGTGCTGTCAATCGGAATATAACCGCGACAAAGGACTGCGCGACAGGAGAAAAGAACCGGGATACTCAGCGGATAATGCGTGTGGCGGAACTAAGGAGATTAAAGGGGACTTGAAGATTGACGGTTTTCGCCGCAAGCAGATTGAGGACGAGATCAACCTTTCGTGGCTTGTGGTTGACAGCATGAAAGACCTCTTCACCCTTCAATACTTGAACCAGCTTTTGGGCGGCTACGGCACCCTGCTCATGACTGTCGTTTTCAAGGCTGACAAGGGCACCTCTCGATGCCAACCCCGTACCCAAGCCGAGCACCGGGCGTCGCAGGGTTTCGATGTGGGACAATAGCTTCTCGAGTTGAGCATTGTCAAACAGGGCACTGGAAATAAAAAAAGCATCCGAGGACGCCTCAAGCCCCTGTACGGACTTCGAAAAGTGTGCGGGATCGAGCATTGAACTGTTGATACGAATATTGTAGAACGATGCCGCCTGCTGTAATTGAAAAATCTGATAAGTCGCGTCGGGGTCGTTGGCCAGGAACACGGCGGTTACGGTGCTGGGCCCCTTAATGTCAGCATAGGCCTTTAACAGTGTGGCGATCGGCACTTCGTTGTAAATACCGAAGGCCTGCTGCAGGTCTTTGTCCGACAGAACGCGCTGACCTTCGATAGGTATGTCCAGAGGGGTAAAAACGCTGGCAAAAATGATCGGCAGCCCTGCTGTTTCGAGCAAGGCGACACGGGTCATCGGCAAGCCGATGGTTACAAGGGCATCAACCCCAGCTGCATCTGCACGGCGTGCACTGTTTGCCCACGAGAAGAGATCCGCATGAGGTTTTTGCACGAACACACGGAGTTTGTCCGGTCCGTAGCCAAGGACTTCGAGCGTTTCAGAAAAAGCATTGTAGGTCGACCGGTTCAAGGTGTTGTCCACTGACAGGACGACCCCAACCGAATGCGTGTCGGCAGCGGACCCAACCGATATAAATAGCGGCAGAAAGGCCAGGAGGATTATGTAGTGCTGCAGTGGTTTCATAAAAGACCCAGCGGCAAAACTAAACAAGCCAAATAAAAATACATATGCAAAAAACATGCAATGAATCTGGGTTGAACGCTACGTGCGCAGCAGAGACGCTAGAAAAGGGTGCCGATCACCGTCCCCACTGCAGAAACTGGCCCTGAATCACTGAGGCCATCCGCAGCCTTTTCGACTTTTCGCAGGGTCGTTTTAGCTTCTCGATAGATATCGTCATCGTTGACCAGACGCCCCAGCGTTCCGGTCCCCTGGTCGATTTTTCCGGCGATACTGTTGACCCGGGCCATCATGTCACGAGCTTCAAAATACAGAGAGTCATCGTTAACCAGCAGCCCGAGGCTGCCCTGCCCGCGGTTCATTTTCTCAGCAATCTCCCGTATCTGCGAAAGGGCCACAACCCCCTCCTCATAGAGGGAATCGTCGACCAACAAACGGCCGATGGTTCCTTCTCCCTGCTGCATTTGACCGGTCAGATTGCGTAGATTGGCAATAGTCTGGTGCAGATCGGCATAGAGGGCATCCTCGTTTAACAGGCGACCGAGGCTCCCCTCCCCGCGGTTAAGTTTGGCAGCGATCGCGCTGATCCCGTTGACGGCCTGTCGCATATCAACATACAGCTGTTTGTCGTTGACCGCCTGGCCCAGCAGCCCTTCACCTTCATCGATCTTACGCGTGATGCTCTCAAGGTGCCCCACCGTATTGTTAAGTTTGTCCCGGCTCTCCTCAATAAGGGACCCCAGCCCACCGAAAACTCGCTCCTGGTTACGGTCGATGTTGGCAATCACCTGGTCGATATCGGCCATCTCGACGCTTTTAACCAACGACCCTTCCGGGAGGGCTTGCCCGTCTGCCGAACCGAACTCAAGACCGAGAAAAACGCCGCCAAGCAGGTTGGTACGTCGTACCGCTGCGACCGTCCCCTTGCGCACGATATCGGCGCTGTTGACGTAAAAATCGACCTGGACCTTGTTGGCGTTAAGGCCAATGGCCGTGACTTTGCCGACTTGGACCCCCGCCACCCGCACCGGGTCACCGAGGTTCATGCCGATGACCGAATTGAAGCGGGTGGTATAGGCGATCTTTTGCTCAAGCGGATCCCACTCCTCGACCATTTCGATCATGACCGCCAGTACGATCAAGGTCAGCAGGAAAAAAATACCGACTCTCTTTTCAACACTCATCGTCATAGGCCTAGTCCTGACTGATCCCTTTGGTGGTAGTGTAAATAAAGTTTCTCACGATCGGGTTGGTGCTTTGCTTGATTTGTTGTGGCGTCCCGACCTCGACGATCTGTCCATCATGAATCATGGCGACCCGGTCCGCGAGGAAAAGGGTAAAGTTAAGGTCGTGACTGACAATGATCGTCGTCAGATTGACCTCGCGTTTCAGGTTCATGATAACCTTGGCCAACTCATCCGAGGTTACCGGGTCAAGTTCGGCCGTAGGCTCATCATACAGAATCAGGTCGGGGTTCATGGCCAGAGAACGTGCGATTGCGACACGTTTCTTCATCCCTCCGGAAAGCTCGGAAGTCTGGAGTGCCTCCTTGCCCTCGAGCCCCACAAGCCGCAATTTACGCCGCACGATCCTGCGCACCTTCGCCTCGGAACAGATCCGCTTTTCTCTTAGCCACAACCCGACGTTTTCTCCGACGTTTAGAGAGTTGAATAGCGCCGAGGTCTGAAAAACCATGCTGTAGCGGTAATTACGTTTCAGCCCCTGGGCTGCATCGGCGTAGATGTCATGACCATCAATAGAGACCGTGCCGCTGTCAGGTTCAAGCAGACGAACGATATGTTTGAGCAGCACACTCTTGCCGGTCCCGGAAGGCCCAATGATGCAAAAGGTTTCTCCCGGTTCTACTTCAAGGTTGATGTCCTTGAGAACCGGGGTGCCGTTAAACGACTTGTTAAGATGTTCAATCTGTAGGCTGACGCCTCGTGGTTCCTCGTATGAAGTGCCGGACAGTTCGGCCTGTTCAAAATGCAGTCCGAGCGTCTTGGAGATTCGAGAAAACCAGCTGTCGTTAGGAGCAGTCATCATACACTTCACATCATCAGGCGGGTGATGAAGTAATTCGCCACCATGATCAACAAAAAAGAGAGAACCACGGAGCGGGTTGTCGACTCGCCTATACCACGGGCCCCGCCTCTCGTTTTGAACCCGATATAGCAACCGACATGGGCAATGATGCCGCCAAAAAAGAACGACTTCACCAGCCCCTTGTAGATATCGACGGCCTCCAGAGAGCGGATCAGGTAATCAAAATAAACATTCACCGGGACGTTGATGCGTGCATTGACACTGCTTACCAGGCTGCCGCCGAGAATACCTATCAACATGGCAAAAACCACCAGCGCCGGCACGGCGATCAGGCAGGCGATTAAACGTGGCATCGCCAGATACCGTACCGGGCTGATTTCAAGGGTCTTGAGTGCGTCGATCTCCTCATAAACCTGCATCGCACCGACTTCGGCCGCCATGGCGGATCCGACGCGCCCTGCGACCAGCAAGCTGGTCATGACCGGGCCAAGCTCCTTGACCATGGATAGACCGACAATCGAGCCTATACGGTCCTGGGTGCCGAACTCCACCAATTCAGAACCGGTCTGCAGGGCGAGGACCATACCGATGAAAAAAGCCATCAGGGCAGCAATCGGCAGCGTGTCGATACCTATGTTGCTGAGCTGACGCAAGATGACAGGGAGATTGCGCGGCGCCTCTCTGAACGAATAAAGCGTCTCGAACAGAAGTTGCAGCATCTCGCCCGTAACCTGGGCCATGCGGAGTATTTTACGACCAAAGTTCTCAAGCATAATTAAAAAAAGAAAAAGCTCAGGCGTGAGTGCCCGTTCTCACTCCGATAACGAATCAGCCCCTTCAAGAGACCGAAATTAACACTATTCCCTTCCCGCCGATAATCAAACAGCGGAAAGAGTTCACGCGCCACATCGTCACCACGTCGTTCTTGCCAGTACAGGTTCCAGAAAACCGTCAATGCAGAGTTGCCATAAGGGTCCCAACGCCGCGCGAACAGACGCCATAATGGCTCCCAGTTTCGCTCGAGTGGTGGCCTCTCCGGGAAAATCGGATCGAGCAGGGACAAGACCCGTAACTCCCGAACCTGACCATGCCTCACAAATGACATCAAGGGCCACAGGGCCGTATGCTGACGCTGCAGCTCGCCACTCTGCGGGTCGGTCTCCTTCAAACTGTCATAGAGGAAAAATAACACCCGGTGACGGTTGCGATCATAATCGGGAGTCCACATCTCCTCGAACTTGTAAACCGGCCACACGATCCAGCGTTTATGAATGCGACGGTAGGTCTCGTCGGCATAGAACGGCAAGAAGCGATTTACATGTTTCCCTTCACCCCGGCTGATACGCACCAACGGCCAGGGGATGTCCCATTCGCGGTAGGCCTCATCCGTGTTTTCACGATAGGCTAAAAAAGGCCACAACAGGGTCGTTTCCACAAAATCTTCGTCTAGCTGACGAATGTAAAAGGGGAAGTAGGAGCGCCGCGCCGGCACAAACACCCCGTCGCGGTATTCATCCCGCAACACCACAAAAGGCCAGGCAACAAAGCGCTCCCGGTACGAACGATCACGCTGCCCTTGACCATAAAGTGGCCAGATTCCCCAGCCAGACTCATTATCCGGACCATGTTTGATATGAAAAATCGGCCAGAGCAGGTTATGGGTAACGGCCCCTTCGTAGCGAAGGGTACGACTGTAAAGCGGAAACAGGGCAAAGTCGATTTTTCTACGCCCTAAACGCTTTTCCAGGTGCCCAGCCAGCGGGAACAGTGCAAACTCGTTACCCCGTTGTTCAGAACGCCTGTAAAACAACAGCGGGTAGAGGCTAAAAGACTCTTCGTCCGGCGAAGACTCAGCCCGAAATAGATTAAAGGTGACCGACTTTGTGGCCTCAGGAGTCCGTGTACGCTGGTAGAGAGGATAAACGAACTCGTCGAGGGACACCTCCTGGTCAGGCAACGTCGCGTGATACCAAAGCGGCCTTAAGGCCCATTCGTACTCAGATTCCTTTGCCTCGAACTTGAACAGCGGCCCAAACAGATGCAGGCAGTGATAATCGACAAGCTCGGAGCTACGATAATCGAGCAGAGGCCACAAGGTGAAGATTCTATCCTGCAGTGTCCCGGCGCGCGTTACGTCCGGCTGCGCCAAGGTAACAGCGAAAACTAGCGATGCCAGCAACAGCTTAGCGCGCATGTACAGAAAACTTTCTAGTTAGAACCGTCACTATGCTCATCGGAAGCCTTGCGCTTACCGGCATTGCGGGCCAGCTTCAGACATCCATAGATGATGCCAAGCACCAGAATAATAAAAACAACATCGCCCAGGCTCGTATTATTCATCGCCATCTCCACTGATGATCCTCTCGCGGGCCACCATTGCGAGTTCGTAGTCAGGGTCCAATGCCAGCGCTTCCTCAAAGGCAACCAGGGCCCCGGCTTCATCCCCGAGCCGTTCACGGCAAATGCCGATCATATAGGGGAGCTGGACACATTGGAAGTAATCGAGCAGACGTCCCTGTTCTGCTACCGGTTCCAACATTTCCAGGGCGGAAGCGTAGTCTCCCCTCCCTGCTTCCAAGAGAGCATTACCGACCGTCTCCATCTCATCAAGCAAACAGCTCGGCTCCTGGTGAGCCACGACCTCCAGACGTTTCTTCAATTGTGCACGAACACCTGCAGGCTGATCCGAAGCCTTCGCCAGAGCCGATGTCCAGTTACGCTGAGCAGCGGGGAAATCCCCGAGAAGATAATCGATCTCCCCGAGAAGATTATAAAGAGACAGATCGTTTATGCCACCCCGCTGAGCCTGATGTAGATAACCATGCGCATCGAGAAGATGCTGTCGACTGTTGGTAAACTCAGAAACCTCGTGGAGCAATTCGAAGCACGTTTTACCGAGCAAAAATGCGAGTCCCGGGTTGGTTTCGTCCAGCAACCTGAGGATCTTCAATAGATTGATCTTGCGCTGCAGATAGGCTGCGGAAACGTCACGGGCATCGAGCATAACCGCGTGCGAGCCAACATCGGCGATATAATGCGGAAAAGCATCGCGCAACAGCTCGGCATATGCGCGATTGTGATCACAATCGGGGAAACGGCGCAGATAATCGTAAACACCCTCGCCTATGGCTGCCACCGATGGCTCCCCATCTTCCAGGGACCGCGGATAGACTGGCAGTGGCACCTGGGGCAACGAAACGGGATGTTGTTCGGGGCCGACTTGAACCACTGCATCGTCGGCAGGTGTCCAGAAAGCAAACTCTTCGTGATTTTGCATAATTGGCTCTCTCTCAAGGCATTAAATTCGCATTATGAAGGAGGCTTGTGGCGACTGTCAATAAAGGGCCAACGAAAACGGGAAATAAACCTGCATGAGCGCCGGTTTCAACTGCAGACGCTAGATCATCCCGCAACGACCTGATGCGCAAAGAAAAAGGTGGGACCTGACGGTCCCACCTCTATGCCTCCCCTCGGGGAGACGGTATGCATAACGACCGTAAGGCCGTTTGTTTATGGCTGGGGTGCGAGGATTCGAACCTCGGAATGCGGGAGTCAGAGTCCCGTGCCTTACCGCTTGGCGACACCCCATCGTGCAAGGAAGAGTCTTTTAACAAACTTGCCCTGCCGGGTCAAGCGATTATTGCCTTTGCAAAAAATCGATGGCTGCGTTTAGGCGCTTAATCGTTTCATTTCGCCCGAGTACGGAAATAACCTCATACAGGCTCGGGCTCTGGGTAACACCGGTCAGGGCAACGCGAACCGCAGGTCCCACCTTGCCCATTTTCAGTTCGAGCTCGGCAAGAGCACCCTTGAAGGCCTCCTCGACACCCAAAGGGGTAAACTCTGCCACGTTTTCAAAGTGCCGGCACAAACAGGTCAACACCGGAGCTTTTTCCGCGGGCAACTGCTTGGCGACAGCCTCCGGATCGTATTCGATCTTATCGAGGTAGTAAAAACGAACCCCTTCAGCCATCTCCAGCAAGGTCCGCGAACGCTCCTGCACGGTCTCCACTGCCGTCGTGAGCTCAGGACCACAGGAGAAATCAACCCCCTCTTTATCGAGGAACTCCTTGACCAGTCCGGCAAGCCTCTGCGGATCACCTGTCTTGATGTAATGTGCGTTCAGCCACAGGAGCTTTTCTGGATTGAACACACCGGCTGAACGACCGACGCTATCGAGCGAGAACTTCTCGATGAGGTCCTGCATGGAAAAGATTTCCTCATCACCATGCGACCAGCCAAGACGAACCAGGTAGTTAACCATCGCCTCCGGCAGATATCCCATGTCACGATAGGCCATGACCGATGTCGCACCATGACGCTTGGAGAGCCGCGACTTGTCGGCACCGAGGATCATCGGTACATGTGCGAATTCCGGAACAGGATAGCCGAGCGCCTCGTAAAGCTGTATCTGGCGCGGTGTATTGTTGATGTGGTCGTCGCCACGCACAACAAGGCTGATTTCCATGGTCGCATCATCGATCACCACGACAAAGTTATAGGTCGGGGTTCCGTCGGTGCGTTGGATGATCAGGTCGTCGAGTTCCTGGTTCTGAAATGCAATACGTCCCTTAATACGATCATCGAAGGCCGTCTCCCCTTCTTCGGGAGCCTTGAAGCGGATCACGTACGGCTTACCCTCGGGCTGATCACTGCGCTCGCGGCAGGTGCCGTCGTATTTCGGTTTGAGCCCGGCCTTCATCGCCGCATCACGCTTTTTCTCAAGTTCTTCCGGCGTGCAATAGCAACGATAAGCCTTACCTTGAGTAAGCAGTTGTTCGACCTTCTGTTTATAAAGATCGAAGCGTTTCGACTGATAGTAGGGACCTTCGTCGCAATGGAAGCCGAGCCAATCCATAGCCTGAAGGATGGCATCCACCGATTCCTGGGTAGAGCGTGCGACATCGGTATCCTCGATGCGCAATACGAAGGTTCCCTGCTGTTTCTGGGCAAGCAGGTAATTGAACAATGCGGTACGGGCACCACCGATATGCAGATAACCGGTCGGGCTCGGGGCGAAACGGAATCTCGGCTGGGTCATCCGGCAAACTCCTTGGAAGGTACTTGGCAATATGTCAGAGCGCTCGTTTATAGGACATGACGGCGGGAATGGCAAGCCCTGGATGGAGAATCATGTAATGACCACCCCGGCATAACCGACGACATCCTGGTAATCGCCGGTGATCTCTCCGGAGTTGCTATAGTCGACCAGGGTTGCATGGGTTGCACCAAGGTCATGCAGCGCATAGAGCATCGTTACAACCGGCAAAACACCGCACATGGAAATCTGTTGATCTCTGACCGTTCTGAACAGTCCCTCTGGGTCGAGTTTGAGGACGTGATCGAGAGCGAGATGATCCTTGCGGGACGCCGACTCGGCGGTTTCGAAATGGGTCATGTCTGAGCTCGCAACAATCAGTACCTGTTGCTGGTGTTCCTCAATCAATGTAGCAATCGCTCTCCCGAGTTCACGCAACTGGCTCAGCGTAACGACACCAACAGCGATCGGCAACAGCTGCGCGTCAGGATTCAACGCCTGGATAAACGGCACCTGAACCTCCAAGGAGTGTTCCTGTCGATGGGCCGCAGAATCCGAGGAGACAAGCGGGCAGAGTTCGCGAATGCGTTGGCAACCGGAAGCGTCGATACGTATGGTCCCGAGCGGGGTTGTCCACCCCTCCCCCTCCCAGAGTGCCAATGGTGCGCCAACACTATAATGATTAGGGCCAAGCAGAACGACAAGCTCAGGGACCTCGACCTGCGCAAAGGTTTCCCCGGCAATGCGCCCGGAAAACATATATCCGGCATGGGGAGAGATGATGCCCAGGGCCTGTTTCTGCTGAGCGGGCTTGAGATACGAGGAGAGTTCGGACAGCAGTTCCTCTTTACGAGCCGGATAGAAACGACCAGCAACCGCCGGAGAGCGAAACATAGCGACCTCCAAGGTTAAAGAAACAGACGGAAGAACAAGCGTAGTCCAATCATAATTAACAGTAACGCAAAAATTCTTGTCAGCTGCTTGTGGTGCAGAAAATTCGCAGCCTTAACCCCCAGGCGGGCACAGAGAATGCTAAATGGTGCGACGCCGAGGAGAACGGCATAATTGACAAAGCCGAACTGATGGGCAGGTAAACCGACCAGCCCGGAACCGTGGTAGGCATACGAGAGCGTCCCCATAAGTGACGCGACCACGATCAGAGCGCTCGAGTTGCCGACCGCAAAATGAATCGGTAGGCGCAGAGCCAGCACCATCAGCGGTACCGCAATGACACCACCACCTACTCCAAAAAAAGCCGAAAATGCACCACTCGCCAGGCCGACCAAGAGCAGTGAGATCTGCCGAGGGTGGATGCTGACATCTTCCGGCAGGTGCGGATGAAACAACAGTAGTTTCAAACCGATCACAACCTGCATCAACCCGAAAAGCGCCTTCAGGGTGTCTGCCGAAAGCAGCACCGCAAGCGAAGAACCGAGAAGTGCACCGGCCATTGAACCGAGCGCAAGCGGAAGGACCTGAGGCCATGCAACGTTGCCCCTTTTGCGGTGCCCGATCGTGCTGCTGATAGCGGTTGGGAAAATGATGGCCAGGCTGGTGCCGAACGCGATATGTACCAGGTGCTCTGCCGGGAAGCCGGCCGAAGGTAGCGCCCACAGGAAAAGCGGCACCAGGATAACACCACCACCGATACCAAGCAGGCCGGCCAGAAAACCGGCCGAAGCCCCAAGGGCAATAAACATAAACAGGATTGTCGGTGTAAGTGTATCCATAGGCGGAAAAGAAAAAAGCCAGCCTTGCGGCTGGCTTGGTTTTGAATGGAGGCCCCGACCAGATTCGAACTGGTGATGGAGGTTTTGCAGACCTCTGCCTTACCACTTGGCGACGGGGCCACGACGACAAGGTTGCCGCCAGAGCCCGGTATAGTTATCAGATGCTACGCCCCGGTGTCAAGGGAAAAGCCGTCAACTTTTATCGATCAAGTGGCACAACCCCAAGCTCGATATAGTGCTCGACGTTTTCACGCAGCCGCTTCGCTTCTTCAGCCATTCCGTTTACTTCGACAAGCTCGGCTAAACGGCATAAAATTTCGCCCCCCGCTGTCGTCTCCGCGTCATTCACCTCGACCACAAACAGTCTGCGCAGATAATCGATCTCGGTACGCCAGTCCCCGGAGGCATGAGCGTTGTCTGCCAGCAACAATAAATCGACAGCCAGTTTGTCCGGCAGGTTCAAACGCTTGTCGATCAACAGGGCCTGTTGCAGCGAGGCCGCCGCATCAGCCGTCCGTCCGGCATCGATCTCAAGTCGCCCGAGGAGGCGTAAGGCGTTGGATCTTTCACGTGCGTCGGCATCGTCGTTGAGCCGTTTCAGTGCGGCCTCAAGAAACCGGCGTGCGCCGACACTGTCCTGCTGTAGATAGCAGATACGCGCCAATAGATTATTCACCGCTCCGGCCAGCTTTGAGTCGTTTCCCAGGGCCATGTTGGCAGAGCTTCGAGCCGCAACAAAGTTACCGTTGTGCAACGACAATAGGGCCTGCTCATATGCGAGGGTTCCGGCGTGCTGACTGACCGCCAGATAGTGAGCCTGTTCGAGATACGCCGCCGCATTTTCATACTGCTCCTGTAGCCGGGCAAGTGCCGCCAGATTAAGCAACGCGGCACTACTCCCCTCGAGATCCTCTATTGAAGCGTAAACACGGTACGCTTCAATAAAGTTGTTCCCGGCGGGAACCAAGTCCCCCTGCGCACGCAGCTCGGCTCCACGCTGATGATGACGCAACGCCTGCGCCTGCAGAGGTGGAAGCGGCGCCGGAGTTGTTCCGCAGCCAACCAGAAGCAGCCCAATAACCAAGGATAAACCATACCTATTCATGGCTGTCACTCGGCAACACGGTGGGAACCGGTTGAGGTTCATCTTTGCTGAACAGCCACATATTATTGGCTGACTCAACAAGCTCTCCGGCCTCCTCGATAACCTGGTCGGCGCTATCGACGATCCCGGGAACCCGTGGCATGACTTGACCTGCGGCAACACGCACGTCGGTGGTTATCGTCTGCAGGTTTTCCAGGGTTGCATCGACCCTCTGCAGGATTTGTGGAATATCGTCCTCGGCCTGACCAAGGATTGAATCGAGAGAGGAAAACGTTTGATTAGCCTGTTTCAGCAGACTGCTAATGTCGGTCGATGTTGCATCCAGCAAACTGTCGACCCTCCCGCGAGTCCCCTGCAGCTCGTGGGTCAGTTGATTGATGTTGCGCAACGACTGCTTGAAATCACCTTCCGGGTCTGCGACGTAACCGATAATATCGCGAACCTCCAACAACACCGGCTGAACCTTGGTGGCAATATCATTCACATGCTCTTCAAGGGTCTTGGTGTGCTCAAAACGGATGGTCTCACCGTCCTTCAATTCAGGGGAACTGCTACTTCCGGCGTCGATCTCAATAATAGAGTCGCCAACCAGCCCCTCATTCACCAGGCGTGCAACGGAATCCTCACGAATCCAGCGGGCATATTCGCTGTCGATGTCCATCAATATATCGACACGTGCCTGATCATTGAGGCGAATTTCTCCGAGGCGACCGATGCGAAAACCGGACAACTTGACCGGCATTCCCTGATTGAAACCGGTCCCCTTCTCCACCGTAAATTGGAGCAGATAACGGCTGGCAAACAGGTCGTTTTCGATCGCCAAAAAAGCGAGTACGGCGACCAACCCGAGCAGGGAGACAACGATAAATAACCCGACTTTAAACTCGAGCCCCTTAAAGCGGGAATCCGATTCAGAATACATGTTCCCTCTCTTGGTTCAAGGTGACGACTTGGACATTGTCAAGACCCAACAATTCTTCGGCATCGGAAGTCAAAAATAAACCGGAGGCCTCTGTGTTTTCGGAAAAATAGCGCGTCAGCCCACTGCTCAACATTCGCTTCTCAAGCGTCGAGTAACCCTCGAGAAGGTTGTCAACAATCACCAGCGAGGGACGACACGCAAAAGCACGAGCCATCAGGACCTGTTTGCGTTCAAGGCGGTTCAGGGTGTCCGGTGAAGCATACGGGTCTCCACTGTAGCCTGCACATGTAAAGGCTTCGGCCACCATGCCATGCAGATCTGCCCCTCCCTGTGAATGGTACTCGATGGGCAAATAAACATTTTCCCAGACTTTTAAATTGGAAATCAGTCCACGTGCGTCTGAAACGACGCCGACCTTGCCGCGCAGTTGTCGAAGACGGGACGAGCTGCTGTCAGCAAGGCTTTCGCCATAAAGTTGGATCTCTCCATGCGTGCACTGTTTAAGCCCGAGAATCGCATCGATGATCGCAGCGGAGATGAAACTGTCAATATCCGGAAGTAACGCATGCATACCTCGCGAAACCTCAAAGGACATAACCGATCCAGCTAGATGTGCACAGCGCAACTCAAGATA
Source organism: Desulfuromonas sp. (assembly GCA_002869605.1). The sequence continues at coordinate 17,480 of PKUI01000188.1, forward strand.
TACCATACTCGCCATCCATCAATAAAAAGCCAGCAGGCTGATAATGCCATTGGTCATAAAGATGGCAAACAGGCTCGCGATGACGCCACGAGAAGCGGCCCTCGGCACCATGGTCGACGATTCACCCACACTCATCCCCTGCTGAACACAGATCAGACTCATCACCGCCCCGAAAACAAAACCCTTGAGCAGACTAACCAGCACTTCCCGGAAGTCCAGAGCGGCGTAAATCCCTTGGGAAAACATCTCGTACGGGATGTTCCAGAAGGCATTGGCAATCAAAAAGCCTCCCAAGACGGCACCGAGTTCGAAATAGACGGTTAAGAACATGGCAGAAAACGCAAATGCCAACACGCGTGGCAACAGCAGATATTCGTTGATATCGATACCAACGGTTTCCAGAGCAAGGACCTCGCGGTTGACATTCATCGCGCCGAGTTCCGCGGTCACGGCAGCGCCACTACGTGCGACGATGATAACAGCTGTCAACAATGGCCCCAGTTCACGCAGAACGGTCCATATCAGAATTTTACCGATCATCGAAATATTCGTACTACCGAGAAGCCCGATCACCTGGGCGATGATAGCGGTACCAAGAAACAACGAGGTGGGGAGAATGATTTTGAGGGATTCGAACCCGGTGAAGTAGATCTGTTTTAAGAGCACCTTGCGGGATGAACGGTTGCCTGGGGCGAAAAGACGGGGAAGGCTAAGGGCGGTGGCAGAGGCGACAAGCGACAGGTCACGCCAGAACAGCATCTTGCCGATCCCCCAAGCCCCCAGTCTCTGCACAATTAACTTCATAAAAAACCCAAAATAATTTACATCAAGGATTGATTACATCTGCCTGAAAATGTTTAGAATTACAACAAATACAAAATGAATTCGCTGCCAAACATCACTTAGCCGACTTGACAACCCACCAAAAGACTATATCAATTGAAGCCTGCCATGCGGCCGAGATGCGGCCGACCTTCCTTTAATGCAACTGCTACTGCCCACTACCTTACCACATCATCGGCAAAAAATTCCCCGAATCTCTACTATCCACTCATTAACGAGGAGGAACGTATGGATTTTGCTAAAGGTGACAGAGTTCGGTTCCTTGGACGGCCCGATTGGGGCCCCGGGAAAGTCTTGCAAAATTCTTCCAACGGCAAGGTTCATGTCGCATTCGAATCGGCCGGCGAAAAACTGCTGCTACTGCAATACGCCAAAATCTTCAAGGTAAGCAGAAAAAACTACCTGCAGCAGCAGAGGCAAGAGTCATTCTGCAAACCGCGAGGCACGACCCCCTTCTGATCAGGAAAGCCGATTCTCGACCGACGCGACCTTCCCCTCCATGGAATGTAACTCTCCATCTCTCCGGTCATCGATCTTGATCAGCGTTGAAACACGCTCGGCACCCTGCACAAAGGGAGCGTTGTGCATTTGCATCAGGACTTTCCAGATCTCGTCCATCGCACCATCGAGAATCGTCCCCATAGGCGTCAACTGGACCTTGAGGCCAGAATTGCGCGCTATCTTTACACACCGGGCAACGTACGCCGAAACACCTGTGGCTGCAGTTCCGAGTGGAGTGACGCTGATTTCAACAACGGCCATTATGGGCTCCTTTTCTCGTCAGGAAATATGATGCGATAAACTGCACCAGCACGATCATCGGTCACGAACAGATCCCCTTGCGGACCAATCGCCAGAGCCACCGGACGTCCCCAGGCATTCCCGTCCACCAACCAACCGGTCACCAAGTCCTTAACCTCTCCGCTCGGCCTATCTTGACTGAAGGGGATGGAGACCAACTTGTAACCGGTTGGTTGCGTGCGGTTCCATGAACCGTGGAAGGCGACCAGGAGGGAGTTTCGTAGGGGTTCACTCGCTACAAGGCCCTCACCGAACGTCACCCCTAACGGAGCTGAATGAGCCTGCAGCAGGACTTGAGGCGACTCACTCGTGGCACAGCGCTCGGGTATGCCGAGAGCGGGGTCAGGCACCTTTGCACCGTAACAGTACGGCCACCCGTAATCAAGTCCGGCACGAAGTAGATTGATCTCATCTGGAGGCAGATCGTCGCCAAGACGATCGCGACCGTTGTCACTCCCCCACAGTTCACCGCTGAGCGGATGAAACGCCAAACCGACCGAATTACGCAATCCAGAAGCGAATAGTTTCCCCTCCCCATCGCCGGGAGCAAATCGCCATACCGCGCCACGACGGGGATCTTTTTCTTCACACACATTACACGATGAACCTGAAGAGACATAGATTCTCCCCTGCCCGTCGACGACAACTGAGCGCGTCCAGTGTCCGCCGCCATCTGGCAGGTTATTGCTGATAATCTTGACCTCGGGCAAGGGCAGCCGCGCAGCATCGAGCAGCCGATACAGTGTTGTTTCGCCGGCCACGAGCAGGTCATTGTTGGCAAAAAAGAGGCCGTGAGGTTTGTCCAGTCCGGATGCTACCATCAGCAACTGCTCGGCGTACCCATCGCCATCATCATCCACCAGACGTAAGATCTCCCCCGCT
>PKUI01000189.1 GCA_002869605.1 Desulfuromonas sp.
CAAGCGATCAAGCCCGCGCGCCAACATCTGGCGCCCGGGCTTGCCGACAATATCTCCAACAAAAAGTAGCTTCACTGCGGCCTGTCCGTCCTCTAGCCTCTCTTACTTGGCGTAATCGACCGCGCGGGTCTCGCGAATCACGTTGACCTTGATCTGACCGGGATAGGTCATCTCGTCCTCGATCTTGCGTGCGATATCGCGCGCCACCAGCGACGACTGGTCATCCGAAACCTGCTCGCTGGCGACCATCACGCGAATCTCGCGACCGGCCTGAATCGCGTAACAGCTGGTCACTCCATCCACCGAGGTACCGATCCGTTCCAGGTCGGAGAGACGCTTGACGTACGTTTCGAGCATCTCGCGGCGAGCGCCGGGGCGTGCGCCGGAGAGGGCGTCAGCCGCCTGCACCAGTACTGCGAGCATGGTTTCAGGCTTCTCATCCTCATGGTGCGCCGCCAGGGCATGCACGATCTTGGGCGACTCGCCGTACTTGCGCGCCATGTCCGCCCCGATCACCGCATGCGACCCCTCGATCTCATGGTCGACCGCCTTACCGATATCGTGCAGTAGTCCGGCACGACGGGCCTGCTTCTGGTTAATGCCGAGCTCTGCCGCCATGATACCGCACAGAAATGCGACCTCGAGGGAGTGTTGCAGCACGTTCTGCGCGTAGGAGGTGCGGTACTTGAGACGCCCGATCAGCTTGATGACCTCCGGGTGAATGCCGTGTACCCCAACATCGAAGGTCGCCTGCTCGCCCGCTTCGCGGATCGCCTTGTCGACATCCTCTTCGGCCTTCTTGACCACCTCCTCGATGCGCGAGGGGTGAATGCGGCCATCGGTCACCAACCGCTCGAGAGAAAGTCGTGCCACTTCACGACGTACCGGGTTGAAGCCGGAGATAATCACCGCTTCGGGCGTATCGTCGATAATCAAATCGATGCCGGTCGCCGCCTCGATGGCGCGAATATTACGTCCCTCACGACCGATAATGCGCCCCTTCATCTCATCGGTCGGCAGCGGCACCACGCTCACGGTCTTTTCGGCCACATAGTCACCTGCATAGCGCTGAATCGCCAGCGAGATGATTTCCTTGGCCTTCTTGTCCGCCGTTTCGCGCGCCTCCTCCTCGACCGCCTTGATCCGCTTGGCGGCATCGTGCCGGGCTTCGCTCTCCATGGCATCCATCAGGCGCTGCTTGGCCTCTTCGGCACTCATGCCGGAGAGCCGTTCAAGCTGCCGATTCTGCTCCTCGACCAGTTCGGAGACCTCTTTGAGACGCTGCCCCACCTGGTTTTCATTCTGGTAGAGCTCTTTCTCGCGCTTGCCGAGATCCTCTTCGCGTCCGGAGAGTTGTCCCTCCTTGCGGTCGAGGTTCTCTTCCTTGTGCACCAGGCGTTTCTCCTGTGCCTGGATCTCGCGGCGCAGTTCACGCGCCTCCTGCTCCCACTCCGATTTGGCCTGGATAACGGCATCCTTGGCCTGGATGGTCGCTTCCTTGCGCAGGGTGTCGGCCTCTTTCCTGGCATCCTCGACAATCTGGGCGGCGGCCTTGTCCGCATCTGCGATCTTGGCTTCGGAGAACCTGCGTCTGAGGAACATACCGAGAAGCACACCGATAACTGCTGCGCCCACGATCAGGGCAATCATCACTTCTGTCGTCATATGGTTAGACCCTCCCTTTCTGGGAAAGATTGGTTGATGTCAACTCGCCCGCAAGATGACGTCGAACGTGCACTTCACTCACCATAAGATCGATCTGCACGTCGTGTGACTCTCGCGGCAGCTGTTCGACTACCTGTAGCTCAAAACCGAGACCGACCAGCAACGGTCGCCGTGGAGTCGCCCCCAGGACCCGGTCATAAAAACCCCGTCCGTAACCGAGGCGATGCCCCTGAAGATCAAAACCAACCCCGGGCAACACCATCAGGTCTAGATCAGGCAGCGCCACCTCGATGCCGCCATGAGGTTCGAGCACCCCCATGGTTCCCCGGCGCAGCTCATCAAGCGACGCCACCGGGAAAAACTCGAGGTGATCTCCCTGCATACGCGGGAACACCACCTGTTTCCTTGCCCGTTTTGCTGCCGCAAACAACTGTTCGGTCCTGACCTCGTTACGAATCGGGCTGTAAAGCGCAACCCGCCGGGCAGCGGCAAACTCGGGTGTTGCTAAAAGATTTTCCTGCGCACGCAGACTCAGACGTTCGCAGTCTTGTAACGACAAAGACTGGCGCTGCTTGAGCAGACGATCGCGCAGAGACACCTTGGGCATGTGAGACCTTGACGTGCCATGGCCTCATCAGGAAGGACAGGAATAACCATCAGGAAGGGAAAGCCCCCGAGTGGCTCAACATCATGAACCTGGGGACCCTATTCAATCGACCACAACGCCTGGCTGCGTTCTGGATGTAAGACTGCTCTCTATTATGCAGGATGCCACGTAATATTTTGTAACTTGGTAACCCTCTTGAATGCGAGAACAGCCCAGCAACACAAAGAAACGACTTATTTATCTTGACCAGCGTTTTACCGTAACACCCGGTTTGTGTATCAATTCTTCCAAACGTTATTCAAGCCGGCTCCCTGGGAGACCGGTTAACATTGAGCCTATAGGTCGGGCAAAACCGTATTTGCCTAACTTTTTATCAGCTTACCTCATCTTGCAACATTTAACCAGCCCTCAAATGCCTAAAAATCGAGCGTCCCCTGAGGGTCCTTGAGCGCATCCTCCATGCGGCCAACCAGCAGCTTTAGCCGCTGGTCAAGGTCAGCGTTCCCGCCGGACGTATCCGGCGACGCGGGCGCCTGCTCCTGATGCAGGTAGAGACCGGCAACGTTCAACAACGCCAGAACCACCGCACGGTAGGTATCGACCGAGCGGTCCGCACCGGAAATCGCATCGATCTGGGCATTGACGAAGTCGGCAACCGCCTCGACCTGCGCCGTCGGCAGGTCGGTCCGGAGGGAAAACTCCTGTCCCTGGATATTCACCTGTACCGTCTGCTTCATTCCAGCCCCTGTTCCCAGCCCTCGAGCTTGGACAAAATCCGGTCAAGCTCGGAACGGATGCGCTGCTGCTCTCCGAGCAGGGTTTCCCGCTCAAGAGCCAGACGATCCCGCTCCTCTTCGAGGCTCTTCATCCTCTCGAGCAGTTCATCAAGCAGATCTTCAAGTCGTGTCGCGATGTCCACTTCCATGGGCTAGTTTCTCCAGCAGATTTCAAATTCTAAAGGCTGCCGAACAACAATGTCAATCGATTACTCGGACGGCTCCGTGGCAAACAGTGCGGTCACGAATTCATCCGCATCAAAGGGGCGCAAATCCTCAGCCTGCTCGCCAACACCGACATAACAGACCGGCAGGCCGAGTTCGCCACCGAGCGCCACCACGACCCCACCCTTGGCTGTCCCATCGAGCTTGGTCAGGGCGACACCCGAAATCGTCACCGCCTCGTTGAACTGACGGGCCTGGTTCACCGCATTCTGGCCGGTCGTAGCATCGAGCACCAACAGGACCGCATGCGGAGCACCGGGGATCTCACGATCCAGAACCCGGCGAACCTTCTTCAGCTCTTCCATCAGGTTGACTTTAGTATGCAGCCTCCCGGCGGTATCCAGAATCAGCACATCGGCCTTACGTGCCACCGCGGCACGTGCGGCGTCAAACGCCACGGCTCCTGGATCCCCCCCTTCGGCATGGCGGATCACCTCGGCCCCGGCACGGTCTCCCCAGACCTCGAGCTGGTCGGCAGCTGCGGCACGGAAGGTATCCCCGGCGCCGAGCAGGACCTTGCGTCCCTGGCGCTGCCACTGATAAGCCAGCTTGCCGATGGTGGTGGTCTTGCCGACCCCGTTGACCCCGACAACCATCACGACGTAGGGCATATCTCCACCCACAGGATCCAGGGACACCCCCAGCAGACGGCTACGCACCTCCTCCTGCAGAGCCGAGCGCAACTGCGCCACATTCTTGAGTTCGTCACGTCCCAGGCGCTGCTCGAGAGCCTCCACGATGGACATGGTTGTCTGCACGCCAACGTCGGCGGTAATCAGGATCTCTTCCAGCTCTTCGAGCAGCTCCGCACCGATGACCGCCTCACCATGCAGCAAGGTATCAATACGCCCGACCAGCGAAGAACTGGTCTTCGCCAAACCTTTGCGCAGCCGCTCCAGAGGCGTCAGAGGTTTCTCTTCCGGTTTCTCTTCCGGCTCTTCTTCGGCCACCTCCGTCTCGACCACCGGAGCAGGTGGCTCTTCAGCTGCAGCTGGCGCGGTGGCGTCAAGCGGCGGCTCCGGGGCACGCCGCTTGGCACGCAACACCAGGACGATCACCAGCAGCAACGCCAGTACCACCAGGCCATAGAGTGTCAACAGGACAACCAGCTGCACCTGCTGCTCAGGCACCCCCCACGAAACAAACAGCCCGCTCATGCGGGCGATAATGTCTTGCATCACTTCCATGAAAAAAAACGACTCCTCGACTAAATACCCCGGACTCGTACCGGGGCAACCTTATATGCTATTCGATTTCCTTGCGCAAGCGCCGCACACAACGTTCAGCCATGAACCGCGCACGCCCCAGCACCTCTTCTCCTCGCTGCATGGCGAAGAGCAGAAAATAATCCTTATTGATCGGCATCAGCAGGGTCTGGAGTTTGTCGGTCGTGATGATGATCTCCTGCACGTCCGTCTCCTCGTCCCCTTCAAGCGCTTCGCGCAGCTGGTTGAGGATAATCCCCTTGTGTGCACCGAGGATCTTGAGCTCGAAATCGTCCATCTTGGAGACCTGGTCGACCATCTCCCCCTCCCAGTCAGCCAGGATGGCTCCCTGGGCTCCCGGGATCCCCTCTGTCAACTCCCTCAGAAAAGCTTTCAGTGGCATCGCAACCTCACACCTGTTCGGTCATGCGCACCGAGACGATCTTGGAAACGCCCGGTTCTTCCATGGTGACTCCGTAAAGTGTCTCGGCCATCTCCATGGTGCGCTTGTTGTGGGTGATCAGGATGAACTGTGAATCCTTGGACATCTCCATCACCTGATCGTTAAAACGGCTGATATTGGCGTCGTCAAGCGGCGCATCGACCTCATCGAGCAGGCAGAAGGGCGTCGGCTTGAGCAGAAAAATAGCAAAAATCAGTGCCACCGCCGTCAGGGCCTTTTCGCCCCCCGAAAGCAGGGTAACATTCTGCAATTTCTTTCCCGGCGGCTGAACCTCGATGTCGATACCGGTTTCGAGCAGGTCGTTTTCGTCGGTCAGAATCAACTGGGCACGACCGCCCCGGAACAGGCGCGGAAAAACCTCGCGGAAGTTTTCGTTGACCTGCTCGAAGGTTTCGGCGAACCGCTTGCGGGTGGTACGGTTGATCTTGGCGATCGCCTTCTGCAGATCCTCCAGCGACTGACGCAGATCATCCTGCTGGGTGGTGAGAAAGGTGAACCGCTGTTCAAGCTCCTGAAATTCCTCGATAGCGGTCAGGTTGACCTCACCGACCTGGTCGATCTGTCGGCGTAACTGCTCAAGGCGAGCCTCGGCGGCAGCCTCGTCAAAATCAACCGGAACCTCTTCGTCGAACTCTCTCTGGGCCAGCTCTACCCGGTAACGATTGCGGATAGTATCCTGAAGATGCTCGATTTCCAGGGCCAATTCGCGTCCCTTGAGCTGCAACGCCGTCAGCTGCTCACGCAGGCCGACATTCCCCTTGCGCATCTCCTTGAGTTGCTCTTCCTGCTTGTCGATGGCTGCACTCTGAACTTCAAAATCATCCTTGAGGCGATTGAAGCGCTGCTTCTCCTCCTCGCGTTTACGATAGAGCAGTTCCAACTCCTGGCGCAGGCGCACCCCTTCCTGCTTGAGCCGCTCGCGTTCTTCGCCCCCCTCTTCGACCCGCCCCGAAAGCAGGGTGAGCCGCGCCTGTAGTTCTTCACGCCGCTGCAGCAGCTGCTCAAGCCCCTGTCGACTCCCCTCTTCCCGTTCGCGGATACTCGCCACCGTCACCTTGAGGCTGGTCACCCGTTCGCGGACCGTTTCCAGAGCACTACGCTGCTGTTCCAGCTGCTCCTGCAGGCTGGCGACCAGGGCATCCTGCTCCCCCCGCTTGTGCAGCTGCGACGCGTGTCCGCTCTGGGCCTCCCCGTGTTGCCGTTCAAGGGCGAGCTTTTCCTCGTGGAGCTGATCCTCTTCAAGGCTCAACACCTCAAGGCGTTCGGTGACCCGCTCGAGCTCCTGGCGAACCCGTTCGAGGTCCTTTTCGCTATCAACCACCTTCAGCTCTTTGCGATGCAGCGCCGCCTCGGATTCCTGCAGCGCGACCTCGGTGGCTGCCAGCCGGGCACGCAAAGCCTCCCGCTGGCGCTGCAAATCCTCCACCTGCAGTGCGGCAACCTCGACCTGTTCGGTGAGCTCCTTGATTTCACGTTTCTGGTGCAGCAGCCCCTGCCCCTGAGCCGCATCACCACCACCGACCAGGCGTCCGCTGCCACTGAGCAGCGTCCCGTCGTGTGTGACCAGGGTGACCCCCGCAGCGACGCCCGACAGGTAGGGGGTGATCTCCGGCACCAGGAAGACATGGCCGAGCAGGTTCTGCACCAGCGTTTCGGCACCCACCTTCACCTTCAACGAGGAAAGCAACGGCTGGGCGCCCACGGGCGTAGCCGGGGCCGGCGACGAGAACCCGGAGAGCAAGAAGCTGCAACGCCCCCCCTCGTCACGCAGGTAGGCCAGGGCTTCGAGAGCCTCCTGTGCATCGTCGGCGACCAGCGCCTGCAGCACCTCTTCCAAAACCGCCTCAACCGCAACTTCAAGTTCTTCGGGAGCCTCGAACAGGTCGGCGGCCATCTGCGGATAGCGGCGCCGAAACCCTTCCTCCTTGAGCAGGGTGCGCACCCCGCTGCCATACCCTTCGAGGTTGCGCTCGAGCTGCTGCAGCGACTCGAGGCGCGAACGCGTGCGGTTCAGCTCTTCGCGCTTGATCAGCAACAGGTTTTCGTTCTCTTCGACCGCCTGCCGCAGCTGTTCAAGTTCGGTACGCTGCTCTTCACGGGCCAGCTTGAGGTCCTCGCGGCGCGCCAGGAAACTGCTCAGGTTGGCCTCGAGGGTCTGAATCTGGCGCGTGGTCTCCTCGTACTGTCCGCGGAAGGTTACGGCCTCCTGGCTGTTGCGGGAAAACCGCTCATGCAGCTGTTCGAGCCGTCGTTGCGCCTCCTCCTGAACCGTGCCGAGGCGTGAGATATCGGTCAGCAGAGCGAACAGTGAACTGCGTGCCTCTTCGAGCGCGCGGGAGGTCTCCTGCTCCTGCGTGGACTGCCGTTGCAATGCCGCCTCATCTTCGCGCAGGCGGGCCTCTTCACGCTCCAGATCGCTACCGAGTCCCTGCTGACTCTCCTTGAGCCCCAACTCCTCGCGAGCAAGATCTTCCAGGCGTCGCAGGATATCGAGGCGCTCTTCGGCCATCCGCTCGTCCTGGCGATCGAGGCTCACCAGCTCCTTTTCGCCAAACTCGATACGCCCCTCGACCCCCTGAATCTGGGAAGTAAGACCAAACAGCCGCTCCTGCCCTGCGGTCACCTCTTTTTCACGCGCAGCCTGCTGCAGGCGCGCCTCTTCGAGGCGCAGCTCGGCGCCATCGAGTCCGCTGCTGCTCCCCTGCAAGGAAACATTCAGCTGGCTCTCTTCTTCGCCCAGATGCTTGCTCTCGGCGCTCAACTCCTCGTAGCGACGCCGCGCAAAATGCAGTTCGATTTCGCGCGCCTCTTCGCGCAACACCTTGAAGCGCTCGGCACGCTGAGCCTGGCGCTTGAGACTGTTCATCTGCCGACGCACCTCGGAGACAATATCGCCAAGGCGGGTCAGGTTCTGCCGCGTTGCATCGATTTTGCGCAGGGCTGTTTTCTTGCGGTTTTTGAACTTGGTGACGCCGGCGGCCTCCTCGATCAGGGTGCGTCGTTCCTCCGGCTTGGCATTCAGGATCATGCCGATCTTGCCCTGCTCGATGATCGAATAGGCGCGCGCACCGACGCCGGTGTCCATCACCAGTTCAGTGATATCCATCAACCGGCAGGGCGTCTTGTTGATCAGGTACTCGCTGTCGCCGTTGCGAAACAGGCGTCGGGTAACCATGATCTCGGCGTACTCGCGATATTGCGGAGGACCCAGACCATCATCGTTGCTGAAGATCAGCGACACCTCGGCCATGCCATGGGGCTTGCGCGATTCGCTGCCACCGAAGATGACATCTTCCATCATGCGCCCACGCAGGTTCTTGGCGTTCTGTTCCCCGAGCACCCAGCGGATGGCATCGACCACGTTGCTTTTGCCGCAACCGTTCGGCCCGACAATGCCGACGATACCACCGGGGAAGCCAAAGGAGACCTTCTCGACGAATGACTTGAAGCCTACAATTTCAAGACGTTTTATCTTCATGAACACCTCGGCGGCGGACGCCGCCGGAAGGAGAAATCGCAGTCGTAACGAATAACGGCGCATCTTAGCAAGCCCGCCAAGGAGTGTAAAGTCCTTAGCCCATGGCCCAGCACAGCAGATGCCCCCTTGCCTGCGACGAGCGACCGGGCTATCTTGCCGGCATGTATATTTGTTTTGTTCCGCTTCATAGCGGCCCGATATCAGCCGAGGATTTTTTGCACCAGCAGTTTCCGGACCTGGCGCAGAGCTATCTCGCCAAGCTGCTCAAACGGGGCAAGTTCAAGTGCTCCGACGCCCCCCTGCAGCGCGATACCCTGCTGCAGCCAGGAGAACTGCTGACCCTTCCCGGCAACCACAGCTTTCAGGAGCAAATTGCCAACGGTTCCCCGGCCATCCTCCATGAAACATCCACCACGCTGGTGGTCAACAAGCCGGCGCTGCTCGCCGTGCATGCCGGCGTCGGCCACCGGGACGACAACCTGTTACTCCGCCTGGGCGTCACCATGCACCAGCGCAGGGCTCCCTATCGCCTGCATGCCGTCCATCGACTCGACCGGGAGACCTCCGGAGCGCTACTGCTGGCCAAGGGGAAGCAGGCCGCGGGGACCTTCGGCCGCCACCTGATGAACGGCGAGGTCCACAAACGCTACCTGGCCCTGGTCTGCGGCAAGCCGGCCAGCGAAGGGCTACTGACGACACCGCTACAGCAACGCGGCAAGCTGCGCGAATCGACCACCTCGTTCCGTACCATTGCCGGCAATCAACACTACAGCCTGCTCGAGCTCGATCTACACAGCGGCCGCACCCATCAGATCCGTCGACACCTCGCCGCAGCCGGCACCCCGCTATACGGAGACCGGCGCTACGGTGCCGGGCATCCTCACGCGCCGCACTTCTATCTCCACTGCCGCCAGTTGAGTTTCCCCTGCCCCGACAGCGAAGCACTCTTCAGCGTCATCGCACCGCTGCCCGAAGCGTTTTTGGCCAAACTCTGCGAACTCGGCCTCCAGGCCGACACCGCGCTCCAGGAACTGGGCCCATACCGAAGAATCTTCAGGGAAGATCTTCCCAACACCAGGCACACAGAGTAGACTGTTACTTTTTGCCCCGATCAGTCCAAGAGACGACGCGACCATGAAAAAACGCACCCTGATCAACCTCACCCTGTTCCCGGTGGTCCTGGCAGCCATCCTTGTCATCTCGCTGCTGACCCTCGACCTCAACCCCTACCGGGATCAGGTCGTATGGTCCCTCGAGCAGGCTTTTTCGCGCCCGGTAAAGCTCGGCAGCCTCGAGCTGACCCTGCACGGCGGCCTGGCCCTGGAACTCCACGACCTGCAGGTCGGCAGCGACGAGGAGGCCAACCACTTCCGTACCGGCAAGGCACTCTTCAAGCCGCGCCTGCTTGAACTGCTACATGGCCGCCTCACCTTCGACAAGATCGAACTCGAAAAGCCTTCTCTGCAGATCACCCTCCCCCACAGCGAGGGAGACGAGGAAGAACCGGACAGTTCACCGCCCAACACCGCCCCATTGTTCGCCAACCTCCCCGGGCTCAAGCGTCTCAAGCTGCTGGAGGCGGATGTCGTCGTGCGCAACGTCTCAGCAACCATCCCACAACTCAGCCTGCAAAGTCTCAACCTGACCATGGAAGGGTTTCACCCGGGAGAAACCGGACAGATAACGCTCAGCGGAAACCTTGGAGAAAGCGCCAACAACCTCACTCCGCTCTCCCTCAGCGGACGCGTCCAGATCCCCCAGGCCAGTGAAAACTGGCTCGGCCAACTGCTCGACATCAAGCTTGCCGTCCGGGAGGTGAAACGCGAGAACTGGCAGGAGCTGCTACCGCAGACCCTCACCGGAATGTTCCCCGACACCCCCTTTGACCTTTACCTCGATCTCAACAGCAGCGAAGACGGGAAAATGTCGGCCACCGTGACCCTGGAAAGCAGTGACAAAAGGCAGCCCTGCCTTCCGCCGAACCTGACCCTCAACATCACCGACGCCACCCTCAGCGGCAACTACGCCAGACGGAGCCCCGCCTACGACCTGCTGCTTGAAGGGCAAGGACAGCTCGAACGATGCGGCACCGAGATGGCCACCTTTACCCTTCACCAGAAGCTGAGCGGGAGCCCGGAGCAGACGGAGATCGAAAGTCGTATCGATGCGCAACTCGACACAGCTGCGCTCACCACCTGGTTGCCCCCAAAACAGAAAGGCCTGCGCGCCGAGGGGCGGATGCCGCTGACCGTGGAGCTCGCTGGCAACAGCAAGAAACTTGACTGGGCAGTGCGGGGGAAGCTGGACAAGGTCGCGCTTTTCCGCAACAACCTGATGCTCAAGACGCCGGGTATCCCCGGCAGGCTGCGCGCCCAGGGGGAACTCGGCACGGGACGCAAACTTACCGCCGGGCAGATTAAACTGGGCGACCTGCAGGTAAACCTGAGCGGAACCTACACGAACAACAGCCAGACGGTTGAGCTGCAACTGCCACCGTTCGAGATTTCCCGCCTGGAAGAGACCCTCCCTGCCCTGGCCCAATGGGACCTTCGCGGCACCCTCAGCGGCAACTACCGTTTTCACAAATCAGTTCAGGGCTGGCAGAGCGATGGCCTCTTCGACCTGAGCGGGGTTGCGGCGTCCCACCCCTACCCCCTGGGAGCGGTACAGCAAACCACGGCGCAGCTGAAATTCCACAACCACCAGCTCTACTTCACCTGCTCACCGCTAGGGCTTGGAGAATCGCAACTGTTTGTGACCGGGACGATCGCCGACCTGCGCAAACCGGTTTTCGAAATTCACGCAGAGACCCCAGCGATGCTCGCCCGCGACCTAGTCTTCAAGCGTCCCGGGGTGCACCTGAATGACCTGGCAGGCGATCTGCGCATCGATGGAAGCGGCATGGAATTCATTGACGCGCGGGTACGGCTCGACAGCGGCACCCGTGCCGAGGTCGATGGTCACCTCGACTTCCACACCCACCGTCTCTACCTGAATGCCCGCGCCAGCTACGGCCATATTGACGAAGTCATCCAGCTCTTCTCCGGGCCGGCGCGCTGGAACGACGCCGAACAGCAAGAGCAAAGTGCCCACCATCAAGGCCCGCACCTGAAAGTCATCGTCGACGCGGAAGCGCAAAAAGGGGAAATCGGCGACGTCTCCTTCGAGCAGGCCCGCGGCACGGTCACGGTTGGCAACGGCAAGGTCGAGGTCTACCCGCTAACCTTCAGCGGGCAGGGACAAGGAACGGCTACGGCACGGGTCGACTACCAGAGCCGCGCGGAAAAGGTCGGCTGGCTCAGGGTCAGCGGCCACCTGAACCAGTTTGACTCCTCGACCATCTACCAACAGTACTGGAAACAGGAAGGGGTCCTCAGGGGACCACTCGACGCCGACTTCTTCTTCCAGGGACCATGCGACAACCAGTTCTTCGCCCGCGGAGACGGCGCCGCCTACCTGGAAATCACCGATGGTACGCTACGCAAGTTCAACGCCATCTCCAAGGCCTTTTCGTTGCTCAACGTCTCGCAGCTGGTCAAGGGGGATCTTCCCGACATCTCGGGGCATGGTATGAAATTCAAGCTCGCCAAGGGGACCCTGTCGTTCGGTGGCGACTACGTCTACTTCGACGACTTGGCAATCTTCAGCAACTCGCTGAACATGTCGATGGTGGGCAGGGTCGGCATCACCAGCCAAGAGGCCGACTATATTCTCGGCGTACAACCGCTGCAGACGGTTGACAAGGTGGTCAGCAAGATCCCGGTGGTCGGCTGGCTGCTGACCGGCGACGAGAAGACCCTATTCACCGTACACTTCCAGGTCAAGGGACCACTCGGCGACCCCTCGGTGGTGGCGATCCCCGGCTCGTCACTCGGCAGTGGTATCCTTGGTATCTTCCAGCGCACCCTGCAGTTGCCGGGGAAGTTGGTCAAGTAGCGGAATTAAACCGACCCCTCCAGTGATATCGAAGCGCAAAAGGACTCCTCAGCCAACACCGCCGGGGGCGCCCGGCAGCGCCTTAAGGGCCCGGGGTCACGGCCCCGCACGCCGCCTTACTCTTTTGTTACGCCACAAAAGAGTAAGCAGAAAAAGGCGCCCCAGCCTCCGCGCCGGCTAAAGCCGGTTCCCGGGTCCGGCTGGATTAAAACTTCCGGACAACGAGGGCACCCGATCGTCGGGTGACGGAGTTCGGGGTGGTTTCTTTGGCTTACCTTTCTTTGCCACTCAAAGAAAGGTAAGGCGCATGCCGGGCGCCCCCGGCGATGTTGATCTTTAACGGTTCATGCCCTTTTTTTAAATACTTTCCAAAACGCAAGAGGCCGAAGGGAATCCCCTTCGGCCTCTTGTGGCTTACTATTTATGGCACTGCTGACGCCCTATGCCGGGCGGGTGCCGACAAAAACACTGGCAATACCGCCGGTCAGCGGGTGGCTGCGCACCTGCTCGAAGCCGGCCTTGCGCATCATCTCCTCAAAAGTCGGGCGATCGGGAAACTCAAGCACCGAATCGGGGAGATACTGGTAGGCGCT
Source organism: Desulfuromonas sp. (assembly GCA_002869605.1). The sequence continues at coordinate 12,949 of PKUI01000189.1, forward strand.
GCGCTTGGAGAGCAGGCCGCCGATGAACGGTAGGATGTGCTTGAAGTAGAGATAGTAGATGTTCTGAAAGAGGCGGTTCTTGGGGTGGGAGAACTCCAGGATCACCGCGCGTCCGCCCGGCTTGAGCACCCGGCACATCTCGCGCAGCCCCAACGGACGATCGACAACGTTGCGGATACCGAAGGCGATGGTGATGCCGTCGAAGCTCTTCTCGGGATGGGGGATCGCCTCGCACGAGGCATTGGCCAGGCGGATACGCTCGCGGTAAGGCGACGCGGCAACCTTGTCGCGCCCCAGCACCAGCATTCCCTGGGTGAAGTCTTCGCCAATGATCTCGACCGAGGGAGGGGTCTGTGCCGCGATCTCCAGCGCCACGTCACCGGTTCCGGTGGCGATATCGAGAAAACGTGCGTCCTCTTTCAATTCCAGCTGGCGCACCGCAAAGCGGCGCCAGCGGCGATCGATCCCCATAGAAAGCAGCCGGTTCAGCAAATCGTAACGCGGCGCAATGGTATCGAACATATTCTGGATACCGCGCCCTTTATCGGTGAGTCTTGCCATGATACCCTTCCCGTTGGAAAAATCAGACAGGAGCTCGCCTGCCGTAACAGGCGCCTCTTCTACCATATTCGCCCACGACTGTCACCAAAAACTGCCCGCATAAGCGCCCAAAGGAGCCCAACATGTCCCTCCCCCTGCTCGTCACCGCAGCTATCGCCATCCGCGATGACCGCGTCCTGATCACCCAGCGCATGCCGGGGAGTCGCCATGCCGGCATGTGGGAATTCCCTGGCGGGAAAATGGAGAAGAACGAGTCCCCCACCGAAACGCTGCAGAGGGAAATCTGCGAAGAGCTCGGCGTAGAGGTGCAGGTCGAGGAGATTTTTGCGGTCATTCACCATCGTTATGAATGGGGAGCCATCCTGCTGCTCGCCTATCGCTGTCAACTGGAAGAGAAGCCCCTGCAACACCTCGAAGTTGCCGACCACCGCTGGGTCACCCCGCAAGAACTCGATGACTACCCCCTGCTCGACGCCGACCGTCCCTTGGTCGAGAAACTGCAGTCCGGGCTAATTTAAAACGCCATTAAATATTCTCCCACACTTAAATATTCAGAGCTCCAAGACACGTCCCGCTAACAAACACACAGAAAAGCATAATATGCCGTAAAGACGTAATAAATTATGTCCATTCCTGCCTTGACATAAAATAGAACAATGTATTAAAGTTGCAACAAATGGCTAATAGCGGGAGGGCAACTATGACCAGTCGCGAAAAGGAATCGTACACCATCCAATCGGTCGAAAACGCCCTCGATGTCCTGGAAGCCCTCGGGGAAGACCCCGAAGAGGTGCGCATCACCAACCTCAGCAGCCGCCTGGGACTCAACAAAACCAGCGTCTTCCGCCTGCTCGCCACCTTTGAACGCCGTGGCTACGTGGAAAAGAAAGACCACAACGGCACCTACCGCCTCGGGCTCAGCGCCTACGAAATCGGGCAAAAGTTCCTACTACGCATGAACCTGCTGAGCAAGGCCAAGCCGCTGATGGAAAGACTCGCCTTCAGCTGCGACGAAGCGGTCTACCTGGCCGTCCCGCGCAACGAAGAGGTCCTGTTCCTCGATATGGTCGACACCTCCCAGCAGGTCAAGACCATATCCCTGGTCGGGCAGCGCTTCCCCCTCCGCGAGACAGCCGCCGGCAAGGCCATTCTCGCCACCCTCGCACCTCAACACACCGCCCTCACCCACGCGGAGAACCGCTCGATCGTCGAGCGGGGCGGGTGCATCGATCACGGCGTTCTCGGCGAAGATATTTCCAGCGTTGCGGTGCCGATCGCCGACACCAACGACATGCACCTTGGTGCGCTGGTTATCGTCGCCCCCGATTTCCGCATGGACACCGGACGCATCCAGAGCGAGATACTCCCCCAGCTGATCGACACCGGCGAAATCGTCTCCTCGAGGCTGGGACATGTCGGCCACCTGATCAACCAGTACCCTCTTCTGTGACACCGATTTGACTCAGCCCCCCTGAGATGTTACCGTAACAAGATAGTCAAGGCGGCGCTCTCTCCTGAGCGTACCGACCAAAGACCCGCTATAGAGGTGGACCGATCGTGCCCCCGGCATAATCGGGACGAACCCTCGTCCTCCAGGGCAGCACTGGCTTGTGACGTTCCGTTACATGACCGGGTGCGGGTGGCCCTGTCCTTAAAAAAAACAGACCTTCACCTTTAACTTCAGGCACGCTGCTGCCTGGCCGCTTCTTTCCGTCGTGGGACAGCCATGTCTGCTGCTCCCGCTGCTTCCCGTTGCCATTATCGCCGCAGGTGCCCCAGCCGCAAGATTTCCGTCGTTTTCGCATCGAAGAACGACGCGTCGTGGCTTATTTACACACGCAAAGGAGCCTGCATGTCAGACGAGTGGCGCAGCCAACTCAAAGATTTTGTCAACAGCATCGAAAACATCAAACAGTACGTCAATCTCACCCCCGAGGAAGAACAGGTATTGCGCGACAACCGCACCACCTGGGGCACCACCCCCTACTTCGCCGCGCTGATGGACCGCGACGACCCGAACTGCCCGATCCGCAAGCAGGTCATCCCGAGCGCCCTCGAGCAGCAGAACCGCTACGGCATGCACGACTACCTGGTCTGGAAGGAAAACCGCGCCACCGAAGAGCAGCGCCCTGACAGTATTGCCCGCCAGTACACCGACCGGGTCGCCTTCACCGTCTCCCAGACCTGCGGCATCTACTGCCGCCACTGCTTCCGCAAGGAGCTGGTGGTCGATGGCGACCTCAAGCTCGACTTCAACGTCGACGAGGGGCTGGCGTGGATTGCACAGCACCCCGAGGTACGCGACGTGCTGATCACCGGCGGCGACCCGCTGCTGCTCCCCGACGAGCAGATCGAGTACCTGCTGCGCAAGCTGCGCGAACTGCCGCATATCGAGATGATCCGCTTCGGCAGCCGCCTGCCGATCGTTCTGCCACAACGCATCACCCCGGGGCTGAAGAAGGTTCTCGGCGAGTACCATCGCGTGCCGATCTGGATCAATACCCAGTGCAACCACCCCAAGGAGATCACCGAGGAGACCGCCAGAGCGGTCTTCGACCTGCTCTCGTGCGGGGTCAACGTCGGCAACCAGGCGGTGCTGCTCAAGGGGATCAACGACGACGTCGAAACCTTCCGCGAACTGCACCAGAAACTGCTGCGGGTGCGCATCCGCCCCTACTACGTGTTCTATTGCGAACCGGCTCCAGGGATCGACCACTTCCGCACCCCGGTCGAAAAAGGCGCCGAGCTGATCCGCGACGCCCTGCGCGGCCACACCACCGGTCTCGCCCAACCGATGCACGTAATCGCCACCAACGTCGGCAAGATCCCGCTGATGCCCGATTACTACATCGTCGGCAAGGACGAGCAGAACTACACCCTACGCAATCACAAGGGGGAAGAGACACAGATCCCCAACATGCCCGAATAACAATTCATTCATCTCAAACACCGAGGAGAAACAGTGGAAGTCAAGGTATTCAACGGCGAACTCGAAAAAGCCATGAAGGTCATGAAACGCAAGCTACAGCAGGAAGGGATCTTCCGGGAGCTGAAGCGCCGGCGCTTTGCCGAAAAACCGAGCGATAAACGCAAACGAAAGCACAAGGAAGCACTGCGGCGCGAGCGCAAACGCCTGAGCAAGATACGCCGTTTCCTCTAATCGAGAACCAAAGGACACAGCAAACATGAAAGCAGCTACACCCCGAGCCCAAAACGCACCCTGGATGAGCAATGACTGGCAGAGCGAACTGAAACACAACATCACCACGGTCAGTGCCCTTGAAGCGTACCTGCCGCTGAGCGATGCCGAACGGCGCGATCTCGCCGAAGTCGTCAACCGCCATCCGATGAACATTCCGCGTTACTACCTCGAACTGATCGACCCGCGCGATCCCGACGACCCGATCCGCAAACTGGCGGTGCCGAGCACCGACGAACTGATCGTGGCCAGCGCCATGGGCGAAACCACCGGCGACCCGTACGGCGACGACAAGCACGACAAGGGCAACGGCATCCTGCACAAGTACCCCTACACCGCCCTGGTGGTGGCCACCGAGTACTGCTCGATGTACTGCCGCCACTGCTTCCGCAAGCGGATGGTCGGGCTACCGAATGACCAGACCGTGCAGAGCTTCCAGAAGGCTGCCGCTTACATCGCCGCCCACCCCGAGATCAAGAACGTGGTGATGTCGGGCGGCGATCCGCTGCTGCTGCCGACCGAGGCGCTGCGCAAAATGCTCGACGCACTGCGCGACATCGAGCATCTGAACTACGTGCGCATCGGCTCGCGCGCGCCGGTGGTGTTTCCGACCCGCCTCTTCGAGGACGAGCTGATCGAGCTGCTCGCCGAGTTCAACCGTCACAAACCGCTCTACGTGCCGACCCACTTCAACCACCCGCGCGAGATCACGCCGATCGCACGCGAGGCGATCGCGCGCCTGCGCAGCGCCGGGGTCACGGTTAACAACCAGGCGGTGCTGTTGCGCGGCGTCAACGACGACGTCGACACCCTCACCGAGCTGATGGACAGCCTGCTCGCCGCCGGCGTCAACCCCTACTACCTCTACCAGTGCATGCCGGTAGAGCGGGTACGCCACCAGTTCCAGGTGCCGCTGAAAGAGGGCGTCGATCTGGTCGATGACGCGCGCCGCGAGATGGACGGCTACGCCAAGCGCTTCAAGTTCATCATCGGCCACGACATCGGCAAGCTCGAGATCTGCGGGCGCATCGACGACAAGCTGCTGCTCAAGCAGCTGCACGCCCGTCCCGGCCACCAGGAAGAATCGTCGCGCCTGCTCGTACGCCAGCTCACCGACAACGGCGGCTGGCTCGATGATCTCCCCGAGGTCGCCCTCTGATACGCAAGGCCTATCGCCGACGATAAACCAGCACGCAGCGCCGCGTGCACAGACAGACAAACAAGCAAAAAAGGACAACACCATGTCGATCTACACGTCGAACCAACAGCAACTGGCGGAAAAAATCGCCGATGAGAATGTCAGCCTCAGCAACTGGAAGAACTGGCGTTGGCAGCTGAAGAACTCGATCCAGGACATACCCACCCTCGAGGCACTGCTCGGCATCCGCTTCGAGAAGATGGAGCGCAAAAAGCTTGAACTGACCCTCGGCAAGTTCCCGCTCTCGATCACCCCCTACTACCTCTCGCTGATCGATGCCGACGACTTCCGCAACGACCCGATCTTCAAGCAGGCCTTCCCCTCGCCGGAAGAGCTCGAGATCGACAAGTGCGACATGAGCGACCCGTTGAGCGAGGACTCCGACAGCCCGGTCCCGGGGCTGACGCATCGCTACCCTGACCGGGTGCTGCTGCAGGTGAGCAACGTCTGCTCCATGTACTGCCGCCACTGCACGCGCAAGCGCAAGGTCGGCGACGTCGACTCGATCCCGGGACGCGAGGCGATCATGCAGGGGCTCGACTACATCCGCAACACCCCGCAGGTGCGCGACGTGCTGCTCTCCGGCGGCGACCCGCTGATGCTCTCCGACGACTACCTCGACTGGATCTTGACCGAGCTGCGCAAGATCGAGCACGTGCAGGTGGTGCGCATCGGCACGCGCATGCCGGTGGTGCTCCCGTACCGCGTCACCGACAGCCTGGTCAACACGCTCAAGAAGCACCAGCCGCTGTGGCTCAACACCCACTTCAACCACCCGCGCGAAGTCACCGCCTCCTCCAAGGAAGCGCTGCGCAAGATTGCCGACGCCGGCATCCCATTGGGTAACCAGAGCGTGCTGCTGGCCGGGGTCAACGACTGCCCACGGATCATGAAATCGCTGGTGCACAAACTGGTCGATAACCGCGTGCGCCCCTACTACCTCTACCAGTGCGACCTCTCCGAGGGGCTTTCGCACTTCCGCACCCCGATCGGCAAGGGGATCGAGATCATGGAATCCCTGCGCGGCCACACCAGCGGCTTCGCCGTGCCGACCTACGTGGTCGACGCACCGGGCGGCGGCGGCAAGATCCCGCTCAACCCCAACTACCTGGTGTCGCTCTCAACCAACAAGGTGGTGCTGCGCAACTACGAGGGGGTGATCACCACCTACCGCGAGCCGGACAGCTACGAGCCGAACTTCTGCGACCGCAAGTGCGACGACTGCAACCTGCAGCTCAAGCTCGACGACGCCGAGGAGAGCGCCTCGGTCGGCATCGAAAAACTGCTCGCCGACTCCAACTCCACCATCTCCCTGACCCCCGAAGGGAACGAACGGCTGGAGCGCCGCGACGATGCCTGACAAGATTGAAAAATTCAGGAACTCGCTGATTCAGCACGGCAAGGAGAACGACCGCGTCTACCTGATGAAGCTCGCCGACGAGGATATGCCCGGGCTGGTGATCTCGCTGATCCGCTACGCGGCCGTTGCCGGCTACGGCAAGATCTTCGCCAAGGTCCCGAGCAGGCACCGCGAGGCCTTTTTGCGGGCCGGCTTCCGCCTGGAGGGGGAAATTCCCGGCTTCTACCGGGGGGAGAAGGACGCGGCGTTTCTCGGCTACTACCACGACGCTTCACGCCGGGAGGAAAGTCGCCCCGAGATGGTCAGGGAAGTGCTGGAGTTAGCCGAGCGCAAGGCCTGCCAGGAAGAACCGGTGCCGCTGCCGAAGGAACTGACTTGCCGGGTCGCCGGGCCTGAAGACACCGAGTCAATGGCCGATCTCTACCGCGAGGTGTTCGCCAGTTACCCGTTCCCGATCCACGACCCCGCCTACCTGTGCCAGACCATGGAAGAGAACCTGGTCTATTTCGGAGTCTGGGAGGGGGACAGCCTGATCGCGCTGTCGTCTGCAGAGATGGACGTCGCCGCCGGCAACGCCGAGATGACCGACTTCGCCACCCTCCCCGCGTGCCGCGGGCGCGGCATCGCCCAGCACCTGCTGCAGGAGATGGAAGAAGAGATGGCGCGGCGCAACATCCGCTCGCTCTACACCATCGCCCGCGCCTACTCCCACGGCATGAACATCACCTTCGC
>PKUI01000081.1 GCA_002869605.1 Desulfuromonas sp.
CGGCGCATGAACGGTTCCCAGACCCAGGCCGCCGAGGCGCTCGGCATCAAGCGCACCACGTTGCGCTACAAGATGGAGAAATATCGCCTGTTAGAGCGAGGTGATTGACAAATACCTGTCTATTGACGGCTGATGAAAAGTCGCAATCTGCTGCGTTCCCCTCGAGATCGTCGCTGCGACGTAGCTCGCGCTACGCCTCACTCCTCTCTCTTCGGGCGCCTTGCATCTCACGACTTTTGATCAGCCTCAACGGTGGAGTAGAAAGTTCTTTCTCGACGTTCTGAAGATCATTCTTTTGACTGTTTCAACGGCTTGAAACGGGGCCCCGTGCGCAGTCACCGAGTGCCGGGGTTCTAATCCTGACACCTGGCGATAGGGTCGCCGGCAGGATTAAAACTTCCGGCTGGCGAGGGCACCCGATCGTCGGGTGACGGAGTCGGGGTGTCTTTCTTTTGCCTACTTTTCTTGGACAAGAAAGAAAAGTAAGGCGCTGCCGGGCGCCCCCGGCGGTGTCCGTATCGACTGGCATATAACTTGCGAATATCCTCTCTTTGACCCCACACCTCTGCGGGTCTTCGAGAGGATTTTGCGTGTTTAGATTTTTACTTATCAGCCTGTTTGTGCTCCTGGCTTGTTCTGCCTGCAAAGAGGTCGGTGGCGACAAGCTCTACGCCCTGCACCTGCAGCAGCCGCCGACAGCCGACGACTGGCAGCGTGCCCTGCCGCGCCTGGTAACGGTACGCGGCGGCCTGCCGCACAAGGAAGACCGCCTCGGCTCGATCGACGACGATACGGTGCATACCAGCACCGCCTCCTGTCATCACGGTTCGTCGCTGCCCGATCCGATCGAGGTCGACTTGCGGGCCTTCTATACCGACGCCGATCTCTACCTGCGGTTCTCCTGGGCCGACCCGACCCGGGATGCTACCTTCCGCGAGTGGCACTTTGACGGCGAAACCTGGAGCAACGGCAGTGAATACGAGGACGGCCTCGGCGTGATGTTTGACGCCACCGGGAGTTTCCCACGGTTTTCCTGTTCCTACGCCTGCCACATGAAAGATTACGGGGTTTCGTCGTCGAGCTTTCACGCCACCAACCGCATGCAGCTGGCACGCGACGATACCTGGCTCGACCTGTGGCACTGGAAGGCCCAGCGTACCGGGCGCTTCGGGTTTGCCGATGATCGCACCCTGACCCGCGAGGGGATGCAGGGGGACGTGGCGGGCGAAATTTTCCGTGACAACTCGCAGGTGGCCTCGCAGCAGCTGGCGGGGCGCCAGCCGTTCGACGAGGGGGATCTGCCACTGGTCGACTACGAGGGGTTACCGGTGGCGGAGCGCTACCTGCCGCCGGGGAGCGTTGCCCCAGGGAGCCTCACCGACATGCCGAACGGCAGCCGCGCCGACGTGGTGGCGCTTTCGAGCTGGGAGGGCGGTCGCTGGGTGGTGGTGCTGCGCCGCGCGCTGGCGACCGGCGACCGGCGTGACACTGTGTTCGTCCCCGGTGACGAACAGGGGGTCGGTTTCGGCCTGTCGATCATGGATTTTACCTTGCGTGAGCACTACGCCTCCAAGAGCGAGGAACGACTGGTGCTGTTGTCGGCCGCCGTGGCCGGGAGGGATTAGATGAAGCGATTTATTGTACTGCTGGTTCTTGTGACGCTGCTTGCGGCCTGCCAGGACCAGCCCGCCGCCCCCGAGGCTGCCGCAAGCGGCGGTCAGGGCGTGGTCAGTGGCAAGGTCGTGGTGCCGCTCGAGGATTCCTACGTCTATATCTACCAGAAGGGGATGGACCTGTACGGTCCGGCCTTCGCTGTGTCGCGCGCGACCGGTCCCGATGGCCGCTTCGAGCTGCCGCTTCCCGACGGCGAGTATATCCTGGTGGTGCGCAAGCGCGCCGCCGGTGACTCTGCCGGACCGGTGGTGGCCGGGGATTACAAGAGCACCTTCATTCCGGTGAGCGTGGCTGGCGGGCGGCTCGAGATGACCGTCGAGGCGCCGATGAAGATCGGTGACGAGCGCCAGGTCGCCAAGGAGGGGAGCATCACCCGCACCGGGCTGACCGGCTTCATCACCGATATCGACGGCAAGCCGGTCGAAGGGGCGCGGGTGCACGTCTACGATCACGTGCAGATGTCGGAGCGTCCCAAGTTCGTCTCCGAGAAGACCGGCGCCGATGGTGCCTACATCGTCTACCTCCCGGAAGGGGGCACCTATTACATCGCGGCGCGCGACAAGTTCGGCGGTCCGCCAAAGATCGGCGACCTCTATGGGCGCTACGACCAGGGGACCATCGAGCCTTCAGCTGTGGTGGTGCGCGACGAGGAGATCCTTAAAGGGGTCAACATCACGGTGACCAAGGTCTGGTGATGCGCACGCTGCTGATAACAATCATTCTGGCGAGCCTGTTCGCCTGCCAGCAGAACCGGCCGCTCGACCTGCCGGGCCTCGAGGGGCGCGCCAAGGCCGGAGATGCCGCAGCCTGCCGCGAGCTGGTGGCGTTGCTCGGCTGGCAGGAGAACCAGGTCAACGACCGCGCCTACGCGATCCTGGTGACGCTCGGTCCCGAGGTGATCCCGTACCTCGCCGCAGAGCTCGATACCGACGACCGGGTGCAGCGCGAGTACCTGCTCGCCGCACTCGGCACCCTGCAGGCGTCGGACCAGGTCAAATCGATCGCGCAGCTGCTCGCCGACAGACGGCTCGAACGCCGCTACGTGGCGGCCTGGGCGCTCGGCGAGATCGGCCAAGCGCAGAGTGTGACGCCATTGATCGCGGCGCTCGCCGATGCCGACCCGGCGGTGCGTCGCTACGCGACCCGTGCGCTGATCAAGTTCAACCGCGAGGCCGTGGATCCGCTGCTTGCGGCGCTTCCTGTGGCCAGCGGCGAAGCCGAAGCTGCGATGATCCGCGTGCTCGGCGATATTGCCGATCCGCGTGCACTGCCACTGCTGCTTGAACGGGCCCAGGGAGATCACCGCGGCGAAGTCTTTATGGCGCTCGGCAAGCTCAAGGATCCGGCCGCCGAGCACGCGCTGGTAGCGGGGCTGCAGGATACCGACTGGCGCGTGCGCATGAACGCGGCGATGGCC
>PKUI01000008.1 GCA_002869605.1 Desulfuromonas sp.
AGAAATTACACCGAGCGACCAGCGAATCGTGATCGAGGCCCGAGCCAACCCGAACGACAGGGCGCATCTGCGTCGTGGCCTGCCGGCACGGGTCAGGGTTGGCGCCTACGACTACGCCACCTATGGCACCTTCGAGGGGCGGGTGACGGAGGTCAGCGCCGATACGCTCAAGGACGAACGGGAGAACCGTTACTACCGGGTCAATATCGAGGTCGATCTTACGGACCTTGCTGAGCGGGACAACCCTCCGGGGGTTCTGATGCCGGGGATGGGCGCAAGTGCCGATATTGCCGTGGGCAAGAGGACGATACTGTCGTATCTCCTGTCGCCCTTGCTGAGGTTTCGTGATGGAGCGTTTAGGGCCAGTTGAGGATAAACATCATTGATTTTTCATAAATTCAACGAATTGCGCTAGAAAGAGAAAGAGGGCCATGCTTAAACAACTCAAGATTTATTACCTGTTTGTTTCGTTTCCATTCATCATGTTGATCATTGGTGCCACGGCTTTCTGGGGGGCGATCGCCGGGACGCTTGACCGCAACCCGCATCCACAGATCAACTACACGATTTTCGTCATTATCATCGTGGGCGGTTTGCTGATCATCTATAACGCCATTCTTTTAATGCGCGAAGCAAAGGTGCTCAAGAGGTTCACTGCTGCGCTACATGCCAAAACCGACGCGGCAACTCTGAAAGAAATGGCCAACAGTTTCGATTGTGAAATCGCATGTCTCGTACAGATGATGGCCAACTCGACGGATCGGTCCATCTCACATCAAGAGCAGGCGGCGCTGGAGCACGAGGTGACCAATGTCCATGGACGGATCACGAAGCGCAACTCCCTGCCGTCGTACTTGACGGGACTGCTCGTAGGGATGGGCCTGCTGGGGACTTTTATTGGCCTGTTGGCAACGTTGGGCGATATCGGTGCGCTGATCGGGAGTTTTTCCGATCTTGATATGAGTGCTGCTGACCCCATCGTGGTGTTCAGTAACATGATCGAGAAGATGAAGGCGCCTATGAACTCGATGGCGATTGCCTTCTCGGCTTCGATGTTCGGCCTGCTTGGTTCGATTATCCTCGGGCTAATGATGGTTGGTATGCGGCGCTTCCAGGGAGATATCGACGCGGTCTTAAACTCGGAGGTCGCTCGTCACGTCGAAATGGCCCTTTCGTTCGAAAGCATCACCTTCCGGGGAGACAGCGCTTCGATCGGCTGCTATGAGCAGCCCTCTGAGCTGACCTCGAAGGTACTGCTGCGGATCGAGGAGCGCCTCACCGAGGCTGCACGTATCCGGCAAAGAGCGCTTTCCACCGAAATCGATGATTTCAAGAAGCAGCGTGGCGATATGCTCCAAGCTTTAACCGAGCAAACAGAGGCCAACAACACGTTCAGCTCCGTACTGCAGCAACTCGGAAAGCAGATGAGCACGGTTTTCAATGCTATGGAACAGCGAAACAGCGAGATCTCGAATCAGCTTTCAGAGCTTGCCGTCAGCCTGGCCGGAGATGCAAAGCAGACCCAGAAACTGCTCGCGGGGCAGCTAGATGAACAGCGCCGCCTGATCGACACCCTTGGTTCGTACAATATCGATGAACGCCTGAGCGAGTCTTCCAAGGTGCAGCAGCGTATGTTGAATGCAGTTGCCGAGGACATGAAGAACCAGCGGGAAGAAGTTCTGCAGACCCTCTCGCAGCAAAATGAGACGGGAAAGAACCTGCATTCCGAGCTGCAGCAAATGGGAAGCCAGCTCGAAACCATTTCCGACAGCATCGACAAGGGGAACGGCGAGGTCTCGAGTCAGTTGTCCGAACTGACCGTGCTTTTGGGTGCCGATGCCAAAGAGGCACACCGCCTGATGAGCCTTGGCTCGAACAACGTCCGAGCTGAGCTGCAGCAGCTCGGGGGGCGTATCGCTGAGAACTTGGAGAAGTTCCAGGGGGTTCTCGGCGAGGGAACTGACGCACTTGGCAGCGGCTTCAGCGATCTTCAGACTCAGATTGATGGCGCCCATGACAAGACGCTGCAATTGCTCCGCAACCTCGAGGGTGGCCTTGAAAAAGGTTTCGAGCAAGTTGGCACGGGGGTTGCTAGCTTACAGGAGGGGCTGGGTCGCGAGTCGAACGAATCAAGACAGCAGATAGTTGGACTGCAGAAGGATGTGACCACAGAGATGAAGCAGTTGGCGACACAACTTACCGATATTCTTGGTGGGATCAACAAGGGAAGTGCAGAGTTGAAGGATCAGCTTGCTGCACTGATACCGAGCCCGTCGCCCGAGACGGGGGAATAATCTGCCCAGTTCTCCGTAGAGGTCGGTGTTCAACCGGACTTTTCGGTGAAAGTGCAGGAAAGTCAAATCCTCACTCGGGACTGCAGATTTTAGTGAAGCTTGCAAAATTTACATAGTTTTGTGTGAGGAAAGAAGAGGTAGCCATGGCAGACAAACCCGAAGTCACGACCACGAGCCCGGATAAAAAGTCCGTTGTCAGCGCGAAAGTCGCTGCCGACGGGAAGGTTATCGTTCCGTGTTGTGAAGCGGAGCTGGTTTCGGTTGACATTGCAGACGTCGACCTGTTGCTGGGGTTTGCCGACGGCTCTTATGTGGTCATTCCGAACGGGGCCCTTGATGCCCTGGGAGATTCCCCTCCCGAGGTCATATTCGTTGACCCCCAGGGGGATGCCTTTAGCGAGGCTCATTTCCACAGTGACCATACGGGGAGCCTCGCCGACCTTTTCAAGATGGTTGGTGCCACAGACGTGGCCAAGGCTGGCAGTCTTCGCGTGATTAGTGAAAATGTCGATGCCGAGAGAAACGGGGTGGATGATGGAGATGTGGAGGAGGCCCCTGTCGAAACATCCCCCCAGAACGTCGTAGTTGAAGTGCCTGCAGACGGTAACGGCGACGGGGATAGTGGTCTGATTCCCGTTGACCAGATGATTGATTCGCTTATCTCGGACCCCGTGGCGAATGTGATTCCTTCCCGACCATCGACCTTTTCTCCGGGGCAAGAGGTTATAGCTACATCGCCAACTATCCGACTCGATGCCAGCATGACTCCGGATGACCTTATCAATATCAACGAAGC
>PKUI01000206.1:0-3089 GCA_002869605.1 Desulfuromonas sp.
TGCGCTCACCCTGGTCCTCGGCCTGGCCGGGACATGGAAGGCGTTGGGGCAGAAACCGTCCGCTTACCTGCGCGACGATTGAAGTCAGGCGTCGAGCTGTGCAAGGAACGCCCGGCTAGCCGCCGTCGGGTCTTCCTGCTGCAGGATGCCGCCGATACAGGCGACATGGTGACAGCCGGCGGCATGCAGCTCGGGAATACCCTTGGGGGTGACGCCGCCGAGGGCGAAGACCGGCACTGTTGATTGGCGACAGGCCTCCTTGAGGGCTTCCGGGCCGACCGGTTCGCCCGGCAGGGTTTTGGAGAGGGTGTACCAGATCGGGCCGAAGGTGATAAAGTTGGCACCGCCGGCAACGGCAGCGTGAATCTGCTGGTGGTTGTGGGTCGAGACGCCGATCAGCCGGTCGGGGCCGAGTAGTTTGCGGGCCACAGCGATCGGTAGGGAATGGCTGCCGAGATGCACCCCGTCCGCTTCGACCGCCAGGGCGACGTCGATGCGATCATTAATCAGCAGCTTCGCCTGGTAATCGCCGGTCAGCTCACGCAGCTGGCGCGCCAACGGCAGCAGGCGCGCCGCATCCAGATCCTTCTCGCGCAGCTGCACTGCGCGCACCCCGCCGAGTAGCGCGGCTTCGAGGACCTCCAGCAGATCCTTCCCTTCCGGCACCGCCTTGCGGTCACTGATCAGGTAGAGACTGAAGTCGACCCGTTCAGCCATGGCTCCCTGCCTTGCGATCGAGAAATGCACTGTCCCAGTCCTTCCAGACCGGATCATAGCCCCGTTCGCTGAGTAGTGCGGCAATTTCGGCCGGGGTGCGGTCGTCGTCGATCACGAATTGCTCAACCGCCTTGTCCTCGTCGCTGTAGCCCCCCGGGGCGGTGCAGCTGCCGGCGCTCATCTGGGTGATGCCGAGCGGCAACAGGTGGTCGCGCAGGGTCGCGCTCTCGCGTGTCGACATCACCAGGCCGGCGTCGTGCACCAGCAACCGCATGGCGCAGATGATCTGCACCAAATGTTTGTCGGAGACCGGGTTGAGCGGCTGGAAGGCGCCTTCGGCGGGACGCATGCGTGGAAAACTGATCGAGATCAGGCTGCGCCAGAAGTGCTTGGTGAGGTAGCGGGCGTGCAACCCGGTGAAGAATGCCTCGCTGCGGAAGTTGCCTAAGCCCTGCAGGAAGCCGATGCCGATGCGGCGCAGTCCGGCGGCTCCGCCCCGTTCCGGGGTGAGCAGGCGGAAGTCGTAGTCACGTTTTTTGCCGAAGGGGTGCAAGTCGGCATACAGCTCGCGCTCGTAGGTCTCCTGGTAGATGGTCAGGCCGTCGACCCCGGCGTTGACCATGCGTTTGTAGCCGTCTTCTTCCATCGGGTAGATCTCGATGGAGATCGAGGAGAAAAGTGGCTTGATGCGTTGTACGGCGGCTTCGAGCTCATCGTCACCGAACTGGCCCGGCGCCTCGCCGGTGACCAGCAGGATGTGGCGGAAGCCCTGCTCGTGCAGAACCTTCGCTTCGCGTTCGATCTCGTCGAGGGTGAGGCTGCGACGGGGTGTCTTGTTGTCGGCGTTGAAGCCGCAATAGAGGCAGCCGTTGCTGCACTCGTTGGAGAGATAGATCGGTGCATAGAGCAGGATGGTGTTGCCGAAGCGCCGGCGCGTGATGCGGTGCGCCTTCTGCGCCATCGGCTCGATGTAGGCTTCGGCGGCTGGCGAGAGCAGGGCCTGCAGGTCGTCGAGGGAGAGCCGCTCCTGCGTCAGGGCGCGTTCCACGTCACTGCCCGTTTTGGCTTCGATCTGGGCCAGCACCTGTTCTGGGTTGTATTGATTGAGGGTGTCGAGAAAGCTCATGGTTTGCATCCTGACTACATAGTGTTGGTGATACGTTGAGCGCAAAACCTAGTTCGCGTGGTCGCGGCCCCGCACGCCGCCTTACTCTTTTGCTGCGCCGCAAAAGAGTAAGCAGAAAAGGGCGCCCGACCTCCTTGCCCGCCAAACATCGGCGGGTTCCCTGCGCAGCAACGCTCCCCGCCGGGCCTTCGCCATTCGCTTACGCTCAACTCTACGGCCTGTTTCGGCGTGAACCGCAGCTGCTCCGGCGGCGTCACACGGGAGAAGGAAAAGCCTGTGTCTGTTGCATGGCCTTACGGGCCCCTTGTGCAGTCACCGAGTGCCCGGATTTTAATCTTGCCGTCTGGCGAGCACGCGATCCGGCTGGATTAAAACTTCCGGTTAGCGAGGGCACCCGAGCGTCGGGTGACGGAGTTCGGGGTGGCTTTCTTTGGCTTACTTTTCTTTGCCATCAAAGAAAAGTAAGGTGCTGCCGGGCACCCCCGGCGATGTTAAGCGGTCTAGTCTAGTTCCCCAGAAAACCGGTAAGCGGACTCGAAGCCTCCGCCTTGTCGCGCTGCTCGCCGAGCCCGGCGATAAACGCCTCGCGTCCCGCTTCGACCCCTTTCTTGAAGGCTGCACCCATCGCTCCGGGGTTGGGGCTGACCGCCAGGGCGGTGTTGACCAGTACCGCGTCGGCGCCCATTTCCATGGCCTCGGCAGCGTGCGACGGGGCGCCGAGCCCTGCGTCGACTACGACCGGTACGGTTGCCTGCTCGATGATGATGGCGATCTGCTCGCGGGTGCGGATCCCCTTGTTGGTGCCGATCGGCGCGCCGAGCGGCATCACCGTGGCGGTACCGATCTCCTGCAGGTGCTTGGCCAGGACCGGGTCGGCGTTGATGTAGGGGAGCACCACGAACCCTTCCTTGACCAGGATTTCGGCCGCCTTGAGGGTCTCGATCGGGTCGGGAAGCAGGTAGTAGGGGTCGGGGGTGACCTCCAGCTTGACCCACGGTTCGCAGCCTGCGGCGCGCGCCAGGCGCGCCAGGCGGACCGCTTCGTCGGCGTCGCGCGCGCCACTGGTGTTCGGCAGCAGCAGATACTTGGTACGGTCGATGTGCGACAGCATGCTGTCATCGGGGTTCTCGACGTCGACACGGCGTAGTGCCACGGTGACGATATCGGCGGCTGAGCCTTCCATGGCCGCGACCATGGCGGCGTTAGATGCGAACTTGCCGGTTCCAACCAGCAGGCGGGAGTCGAA
>PKUI01000206.1:3094-3522 GCA_002869605.1 Desulfuromonas sp.
TGCCACGGTGACGATATCGGCGGCTGAGCCTTCCATGGCCGCGACCATGGCGGCGTTAGATGCGAACTTGCCGGTTCCAACCAGCAGGCGGGAGTCGAACTCCCGTCCGGCAATAACAAGCTTATCCATGTTTACCTATCCTTTTTCGGGTTTATAACCTAAGCAAAGGTTCATCAAAGACAGATTCAAATCGTTCTCTCACGCAAAGCCGCAAAGACGCAAAGTGAATCTCAAAGGGCCAGGTTTTATGGTTTTCTTGGCGGCTTTGCGTGAGGCGCTTTTTGTGGGCCTGCTTTAAGGCTCTCAGGTTATAGGGGATTACTTATGGTGTCAGCCGCCGCCGACGAACTGGACGATTTCCAGGGCATCTCCATCGGCCAGTTGCAGCGTGGCAAACTCTTCCCGTAGGACGATGGTGCGGTTGTGTT
>PKUI01000020.1 GCA_002869605.1 Desulfuromonas sp.
CAGGGCGCCGAGCGGCAGCTGGATTAGCTCGCGGTCGGAAAAGAGTCGGTAAAGAAACGGCTCGACCGCTTCGACGCTGTCGGGCCCGCCCATGTTGAGTAGCACCAGCCCGGTCGGTTTGTCAGGATTCATGCAGTTACTTCCCCTGAAGTGTCAGGTCAAAACAAAACCGGGGACAGAATCAAATTCTGTCCCCGGGCATTATGTCAGTAGAGCCCCAGGCACAGCATGAGGTTCTGTGGCAAGGCTTGCGAAGCTTTCAAGCGAGTCGTAGCATAAGCTACGTCGCAGCGCCGAAAGCAGCGCGCAACGCCGCCACAGGGACTCAGGCGAAGCCCTTTACTTCCCCGAAAGACGGTGGACGCACTCGACCATGTGGATGGCATTCTCCGGCGGCACCGTCGGCAGGATGCCGTGGCCAAGGTTGAAGATGAAACCGGGACGTCCTGCGTTCTCGTCGAGGATGCGCTGTACTTCCTTTTCGATGTATTCCTTCGGCGCATACAGCACCGTCGGATCGAGGTTGCCCTGCACGGCGATGTCCGGCCCGAGAATGTCACGGGCCTTGCCGAGGTTGACATGCCAGTCGAGTCCGAGCACGTCGGCGCCGGCTTCCTTGACCAGCTCGAGCATGCCGCCGCCCCCCTTGACGAAGTAGATGATCGGGATGTCCTTGCGGTTGAGACCGCCGATCAGCTCCTTGACGTAAGGCAGGATGTATTTTTCGTAGTCGTGCGGCGCGAGCAGCCCACCCCAGGTGTCGAAGATCTGGATCGCCTGGGCGCCAGCCTCGATCTGCATATTGAGGTAGCGGCGGTCCATCTCGGTAACCTTCTTCATCAGCGCATCGTAGAGCGGAAAGTCGCCGTACATCATCTGCTTCAGCGCGGCGAAGTCCTTGCTCCCCTTCCCTTCGACCATGTAACATGCAAGGGTAAACGGCGCCCCGCCGAAACCGATCAGCGGCACCCGGCCTTCAAAGGCCGTGCGCAGACGTTTGATGATCTCCGGCACATAGGGGACCGCCTGTCCCATGTCTTCGGGGACGGTCAGGGCGTCGACGTCGGCGGCGGTGCGGATCGGGTTTTCGAACACCGGGCCCGGAACGAAGTCGAGGGCCATGCCCATCGGCTCAACCGGGGTCAGGATATCTGAGAACAGAATCGCCGCGTCGGCGTTAAGGATATCGATCGGCTGGATGGTGACCTCGGCGGCGCGCTCCGGGTCCTTGCACAGATCGAGGAAGGTGCCGCCCCCCTTGGCGCGCACGTCCTTGTAACACTGCAGGTAACGTCCTGCCTGGCGCATCAGCCACACGGGGACATAATCGGTCGGCTGGCCCCAGCAGGCCTTGAGAAAAGTGTAGTCGTTGGACATTGAAATCTCCTTGAAAATCTAAATTCTATTTCACGCTCGCCCGCTTCGCGAGCTTAAGACGCAAAGCCCGCTAAGCAGGAAACACCTTAGAGATTCCTTTGCGGCTTTGCGCCTTTGCGTGAGACGGGTTTGAAGTTATTTCGGTGCCATCTCCTCGGCTTCCTTGTGCATTTTCTTGCGCATCCGCTCCGGCACGTAGTTACAGAACGGTTCCTGCTGCATGTAGTCGCCGTAGACCGCATCGGCGCGCGCCCGGCAGCCGCCGCAGACATTGAGGAATTCGCACTCGCCGCATTTGCCCTTGTACTTTGAGAAGTCACGCAGGTCGTTGAAGACCTTGTTATTGAACCAGAGTTCCTTGAACGGGATCTGCTTGACATTGCCAACCGAGGAGTGGAAGTAGGAGCAGGGCTTGAGGTTGCCGAAGCAGTCGATCAGGCAGATGGTCTGCGCGGCGATACACCCCTTGCCGCCACCGGTGGAGAAGGTCAGCGAGCGACGCTCGAAGTCGACCCCTTCGGCCTTGGCCATCTGCGGTACGATCCGGTAGTAATGAGGTGCGCATGTCGGGCGCATGAGGATGTCATCCTCGTTCTTCTCCTGCTCGTAGTGCCAGGAGAGGATCTCCTCGTAATCTTCCTTGGTGATCAGCTCGTTCATGATCTCTTCGCCACGACCGGTCGGCACGATCATGAACATGTACCAGGCGGTGGCGCCGAGGCCCTTGGCGAGCTTGAAGGTGGCGCCGATGTCGTCCTGGTTGCGTTTGGTGAACGACGAGTTGACCAGAAACTTGATGCCGTTGCGCTTGAGGGTCTCGGCACCACGGATGGTCCCCTCGAAGGCGCCGGGGCTGCTGCGGAAGTCGTCGTGAATGGCGGCGGTCGAGCCGTCGAGTGACAGCGAGACCATCTTCAGATCGACCTCTTTCATCTTCTGGCAGATCTCATCGGTAATCAGCGTACCGTTGGTCGCCATGCACATGCGCAAGCCCTTGTCGGTGCCGTACTGGGCGATCTCCCAGATATCCTTGCGCAACAACGGCTCACCACCCGAAAGCACCATCACCGGCTTGCTGACTTCACAGATATCATCGATCAGCTTGAATGCTTCCTCGGTATTAAAATCGCCCTCGGCCGCATCCATGTCCGATGAACAGCGGCAGTGGACGCAGTTGAGATTGCAGCGCTGGGTGGTCTCCCAGGCAATCCACTTGGGAATGAACTCTTCCTGCGAGGTACTCATAGTGTCTCCTTTACAGACTGCGTCTTGCGTTAAGCCAAAAGATATTTATACACCACCGGGCTCAGGTAACACAAGCACCTAAGCCACCCCCGGAACACAAGCCGACCCCATTCTCGCCAAACGACCCTCCCAGGCAACACACTTGACAAAATAGTAAGTAAACACTAACTTATATATATGAAACGACAACGTTTGCAGGCCGATGCCCGGCGAGAATCGATCCTCGTGGCGACCGCGCCGCTGTTTGCCCGCCACGGCCCCGAAGGCGTCACCACCCGCCAACTCGCCGCCGCGGCTGGAATTTCAGAGGCTTTACTTTACCGCCACTTCCCGGACAAACAGGCCCTCTATGTCGCAGCGAGCCAGCACGCCGCACGGCAAGACAACCTGGACAACGCCGTGCCGGAGGGGCTCCCACCCTCGACCTACCGGCTGGCACTCACCCTCCATCGGCTCGCCGAACAACTGACCTCGGCAGCCCGGGAAATACTCACTCGACAACTGGGGCAGAGCCTGCTTGGCGATGGCCGCCTGGCCCAGGAACACCTTGCACGCCTGGAGTGCAAACTGCTCCCCTCGCTACGCGCTGATCTGCAGGCGGCCTATACATGCAAGGACATCGCCTCCCCTCCTCAGGAGAACATCGAGCTGTGGCTCATCCAACACCTGTTTTTCGGTCTGCAGCTGCATGCCTTGCCGGAACGTTCCCCTCTCGACTACCACACGCCCCGCTTTGAGCTTCAGCAACGCTGCGTCCGTTTTGCCCTGCGCGGCCTCGGCCTCAAGGAGGCCGCCATCACCAGGGAATACCGTCCCGAACAGCTATCAGGCACCCCCCGCAGCTAGCCACAAAGCCTGTTGCAGCTTGTGCGTATACGGTTTTACCGCTAGAATTGCCAAAAAAAGCCGAGGACCTCGCTGGTGCCGTTTTTCCACAACCTAAAACCGACTGCCAAATATTCGTTTTTTCTGCTCGCCATCTGGGTAGCGGTCTGCGGAGCCATGTTCGGCAGCTTTGCCGCCATGTGGCAAACCCTCAGCGCCGAAGAAAAAGCCTTCATGTCGGGGCTGATCGATAAAATGATCCCCTTTCAGGTGCTCGGCACCCTGATCCTGTTCGGTATCATCGGCGGCCTGGTCAGCATGCTGTTCCGCTACTACGTCATCCCCACCCTGCGCCTCGGCGAGCAGACCCGGCTGATCACCGTGGTCAACCCGGGCTACCGCATCCGCCCAGACGGCGCCCAGGAACTGCAGCAGCTGGCACGGATCATCAACCAGTCGGCCGAAGCCTTCGAGCAGCTGCAATCCCAGATTGATGAACAGATCCGCTCGGCCAAACAGGAACTCAAGGATGAACGCAACCGCCTGGCGGCGCTGATGTCCGACCTCCCCCAGGGGGTTCTGGTCTGCAATGCCTCCGGGCAGGTTTTGCTCTACAACTCCCAGGCGCAAAAGCTTTTGCAGCGCCCCGAACATCACCTTGGACTCGGGCGCTCGATCTTCGGCCTCATCGAGCGCGACCCACTGATACACGCCATCGACGTGCTCAACCACGCCGTTCAGGAGGGGAAAAAACAGGCCCAGACCAGCTTCATGCTCACCCCGCACGACAACCTCAACCTGCGGGCGCAGATGATGCCGTTTTTCCGCGACCACGAAGGCCGCCAGGACATCAACGGCTACGTCCTGACTCTCGACGACATCACCGAGGAGCTCGAAGCCGACCTGCGCCTCGACCTGCTACTGCGCACCCTGTCGGAGGCGATGCGCTTCTCCAGCCAGGAGATCCGCGAATCGATCACCACCATTCTGAATACGCCCGACATCCCCCCCAAGGAACTCGACGACCTGCGCCAGACCATCGACCGTGCCTCACTGGCCCTCTCCCACCAGATCGAAGACGCCAGCCTCGACCTGGCCCAGGAGATCACCCACCCCGCCAACAAGGAAGATATCTCGGGGCAGAGTCTCGCTACGCTGGTCGCCCGTCAACTCGGACGACAGACCGGTCTCGACATCTCGACCCAGGTTGAAGACGACTTATGGCTGCGCCTCGACAGCTACACCCTCGTCCAGGGGCTGACCCGCCTCGGCAGCCAGATACAGGATCGTGCCCTGCCCTCCCGACAGCTTTTGGTACGTATCGCGCCGAGCGACGAGCTGCATGCGCGACTCGAGATCGCCTGGGCCGGTACGGTTGACCAGGAGATCCTGAGTTTCTGGCGTGAACAGGCCGCCCGCGAGGCAGAGAGTGACGCTGATGCCAGCTTCGACACTCTCCTGAAAGAGACCGGCAGCAGCTGTGCCCTGCCTGGCAACAACCTGCTCTGCCTGCAGCTGCCGACCGTGGCCACCGAAGAAACAAGCGAAATCTACCCACAGATTGAGCAACGACCGCTCTACTTCGAATTCGACCTCTTCAACCCGCAGAGCTGGCAGGAGCTCGGCCAGATCCCGCTGCGAAAACTAACCTTCGTGGTCTTCGATACCGAGACCACCGGTCTCTACCCCTCCGAGGGGGACGAAATCATCCAGATCGGCGCGATCCGCATGGTCAACGGCCGCATCCTCCACGACGAGACCATCGATCAACTGGTCGACCCCCAGCGCTACGTCCCCCCGACCTCCGTCGAAGTGCACGGTATCCAGCCGGAGCTGCTCATCGGGCAACCGACCATCGCCGAGGTTCTGCCGACGTTTCACCGTTTCTGCGAAGGCTCGGTGCTGGTCGCTCACAACGCCGCCTTCGACATGAAGTTCCTGCAGCTTCAGGAAGAAGCCACCGGCCTGCGCTTCGACCACCCGGTCCTCGACACCCTGCTGCTCTCCTGGATCGTCCACCCCAATCAGGACGGACACAGCCTCGACAAGATCGCCCAGCGTTTCGACATCCCGATCATCGGACGCCACACCGCCCTGGGGGACTCCATTGTCACCGCCGAAGTCCTGGTGCGACTGATTCCGTTACTCGAAGATGCCGGGATTCACACCCTCGAAGAAGCGATCCAGGCTTCCGCCTCATCCCCCCTGGCCAAGCTCAAATATTGATAGCCGTCGAAACGACCGGCAACCAAAAACCGACCAAACAAAAAAAGGGGGCCTCCACCGGAAGCCCCCTCCTTACACACCACCCTTAAACCGTGGCTATCACTTGCCCTTGAGCAGGCGCGCCAGTTTGCCCTGTAGTTTCAGCCACTGCTTGTGGTCCATCAACGGGAAGCCGGCGTAGGTCTTGCCCGGCTCGGTATCCTTGGTCACCCCGCCACGGCCTGCAATGGTGGTAAAATCGGCAATCTTGATATGGCCGGTCGCGCCCGACTGGGCCGCCATGACCACGTTCCTGCCGAGCACCGTTGACCCGGCAATCCCGGTCTGCCCGCAGATAATCGAATGTGCACCGACCTCGACATTGTGAGCCATGTGCACCAGGTTGTCGATCTTGCTGCCACGCCTCACAATGGTCGACTTGAACGCCGCACGATCGATGGAGGTGTTGGAGCCGATCTCGACGTCGTCCTCGATAATGACGTTACCCAGGTGCTGGATCTTGACATGCTCTCCGGCCTTGGTGTGGGCGTAGCCGAACCCATCGCTTCCAATCACCGTGTTGGCGTGTATGCTGCACCGATCGCCAATTCGGCAATCGTGATAGATGACGCAGTTGGGATGCACCACGCAATCCGCGCCGACCACCACGTCATCGCCGACATAAGCCCCAGGGAGAATGCGCGTCCTGGGCCCGATCTTGACATTCGAGCCGAGCGACACATTGAGAAAAATCACTGCACTCGGGTCGATCTGCTGCGACCCCGCTACCGGCAGGTCATAGCTCTTGGCGAACAGCCCCGAGGCCCGCGCCATGCTCAGCTCCGGGTTCTCGACGACCAGTGCCAGCACATGCTCGGGGACCTTGTCCCTGAGAGCCTCGGGCACAAACACCGCTACCGCCGAAGTCTGCTGAAGCGCCGCGAGGTGTTTTTCGCTCATCGCGTAGGCAAGATCGCTGGGTGTCGCCTCTGCAAGATCGGCGATACCGACAATTTCAGGATCGACAGCCAGCACCTGCTCGATGGCAAGTTCCTTCAGAATCAGACTCAGTTTCAAGCTCATTGGATCTCCCAATTACGGATTGGTTTACAGACACATAAGAAAACTAGATATGACCTACTGTATAACCTGTTTGTTCATTAAGGGCAAAGGTTTCCCCTGCCTCGCACGTTCGGGCCGACTACGCGCCATCGACTGGAATCGACAAATAAAAAAGGACCCCGCTTGCAGGGTCCTTTTTGTTCAGCATAAAAAACTTGTGTGCTCAGGCGTTGACCACGTGCCCGTCGGAGCTGCTGACGTCAAGAGCGAACAGTTCATTGAAAATCTCCTGCACCGTTTCCATGCGGTTGGCCTTCCAAGCATTGCTGCCGCAGAAAATCAGCCCGGTTTCGATATCGCCGCGCTGTGCACGGTCGAGGGCATGGACGATACAGAAGCGCTCCTGTCCAACCTTGTAGGCGCACTTTTTCAGGCAATTGGAAGGGCAGCGCACTCCGAGGTCGACGTCACGGGCACGTACCGCGTCAATATTTTTCTTGATCGCCCGGCCAGGCAGACCGGCAGGGCTCATGATCAGGCCGATATCATCGGGGGTACAATCGAGGTAAGCCTGTTTGAAGGCCATATCGGCATCACACTCTTCGGTGGTGACGAAGCGACTGCCCATCTGCACTCCGTCGGCACCCTGCTCAAGGGCGTGTAGCAGGTCGGCCCTGTCCCACACACCACCGGCGGCGATTACCGGAACCTCGGCATCGTACTTTTCAACAAACAACTGCTTGACACCGCGCACCGTGGCGTACTGATCGTACTCCCCGGTACCGATGTTTTCCAGTTTTTCACCCAGATGACCGCCGGCGGTATCGGGATCCTCGACCACCACGGCATCCGGCAGACGCTGATAGGTTTTGAACCACTTGCGCGCGATCAGTTCGGCAGCCTTCACCGACGAGACGATCGGCACCAGCGCAACCTCGGGAAAACCGGCCGTCAACTCCGGCAGGTTCATCGGCAGGCCGGCACCGCTGACAATCACTTTGGCCCCGGCAGCACACGCGGCACGCACAACGTCGTCGAAATTGGTTACCGCGACCATGCAGTTCACCCCGACCACACCTTCCGGAGCAATGGCGTACGCTTTGCGAATCTCGTCGGCCAGCGCCTCGGAATCGGCCTCGAAATAGTTTTTGCCGGTATAGCGCTCGCTGTTGAGGGCCAGTCCGGCAGCGGCTACCAGGCCAATGCCACCGCAGCGGGCCACATGCCCGGCGAGGCTGCCACCAGAGATACGCACGCCCATCCCTCCCTGAATCACGGGATAGGGAACTTCGTAACGTCCTATCGTAAGTTGCGTCATCATCCTACTCCTTGCCCGGGCGCAAGAGTGCCCGCTGGTCATGTGACCATAGCAAAGTTACGCACTCGGCAATGTAATAGTTGTGTAAAAGTGGCGTAAACGGCGACAACTTCTCCCTTGCGATGGTCGATGACGAGTGGTAAGAAGAGATTCATGAAACTTCTACGCCGTATATTCAGCCCCTTAAGCGCCTTTATCGGCATCCAAATCGTTTGGCTCGCGGTGCTGCTGTTCTGGATCGACTGGTTCCTCGGTCGCCATTACGAACTAAAAAGATTGGCAAGCCGTATCAGCCCCGAACTCGCCTCCGGCGAAGTCGACTGGTTCATCCTCGCCGAGGGGATCGTGCTGCTGGTCGCAATCCTGATCGGGGTCTACGTCATCTTCCTCTTCTGGCGACGCCAGGCTGCCCTCTACCGTACCCAACGCGATCTGATCGCCCAGGTCACCCACGAACTCAAATCGCCGCTGGCCTCGATCCAGCTGCATCTCGAAACCCTGCAGCGCCACAATGTACCGGCTGAAAAAACCGCCGGCTTTGTCGAAACCATGCTCGGGGACACCGCCCGACTGCGCAGCCTGATTGACAACCTGCTGATGGCCAACCGCCTGGAGCGCCGCGGCATCCGCCTGGTCATGCGCCCCACCGACCTCTCGAGCTTCGTGCGGGACTATTTTGAGAACCGTGTCGATGTCGCCTCCAACTTGAAGCTGAAACTCGACATCACACCCGGACTGACCATCGAAGGCGACACCGAGGCGCTCGAAACCGCCCTGCGCAACCTGTTTGAAAATGCCCTGCTCTACGGCGGGAGCGACCCACACGTGCGCATCGAGCTACATCGGGACGGCCGCTTCTCCCATCTGGTGATGCGCGACCGCGGACGGGGGATCGGCAAAAAGGACCTGAAGAAAATCTTCCGTCTGTTCTATCGTGCCCGCTGGGATGGTTCCAAGTCGCGCGGTACCGGTCTCTGCCTGTTCATCGTACGCACCATCGTCAAACGGCACCGCGGAAAAATCTGGGCCGAGAGTGCCGGCCCCCATCAGGGGAGCGCCTTCCACATCATGATCCCCTTAAGCTACAGCCGCCAGCGGAGCCGCGCATGAAACAGCATATCCTGCTGGTCGAAGACGAGATGAGTATTGCCCAGGGGCTGCTGTTCAACCTCGAGGCCGAAGGATACCAGGTCACCCATGCCCAGACCGGCGAAGAGGCTCTCGAGGCCCTCGCCCGAGAACATTTTCAGCTGGTGCTTCTCGACATCATGCTGCCGGGAATCAGCGGCTTCGAGGTCTGCCGACAACTGCGCGAGCGGGACAACCAGCTACCGGTATTGATGCTGACCGCCCGAGAAACCGAGGAAGACCGGGTACGCGGCCTGGGGCTGGGTGCCGACGACTACCTCGCCAAGCCGTTCAGCCTCGACGAGCTGATGCTGCGCATCGAAGGGATGCTCCGCCGCTCCGGGTGGTACCGGCCGGACTTCGTCGAACAGAGCGGTTACGTCTTTGGCAACAACCATATCGACTTCACCAACCAGCGTGCCGAAACCGAACACGGGGAGATCGCCCTCACCGACCTCGAAACCCGCATGCTGAGGGCTTTCTTCGACAACGAGGGCATCGTGCTCAGCCGCAAGAAGCTACTCAGCAGCGTCTGGGGAGTCTCCCCACAGACCGAGACACGCACCCTCGACAACTTCGTGGTCCGCCTGCGCCGCTATTTCGAACACGACCCGTCGCACCCCGAGCACTTCCTCACCGTGCGCGGGCGCGGCTATCGCTTCGTGCAACACCCGGAAAAGGACCGAGAGTAGACCCGATGAAGCGTATCTTGTTGATCACCTGCCTGTGCCTGTTTGCCACGTTTGCATACGCGGAACACAGCGGCTCTCCTCCCGAAACTCCAGCAAGCTGCCTTTCGCCGACGGCAACACTTACACCACGCGAAATCGAGCACCGTGTACTGGATGAAATCCCGACCGACAGTGTCAGCCTGCACCGCCTTAACTACGCGATCCTTGGAGACAGGGACGCCAAAATGCAGTTCAGCTTCAAGTTCCGCCTCGCCAAGGAGCTACCACTCTATTTCGCCTACTCGAACATGGCATTGTGGGACATCTACGAGACCTCCAGCCCCTTCAACGACATCAACTTTATGCCCGAATTCTTCTACCGGTTTCATGGCAATAACAGCTGGTTGATCTCCACCGACGCCGGCTACATCCACACCTCCAACGGCAAGGACGGGGATCTATCCCGTTCCTGGGACCGCGTCGCCCTGCGTATCAACACCGCCTTCACCCCGGGGCCGATGCACCTGATCTGGATCACCGCCCTCTACGCGCCGCTGACCACCGGTGGCGAAAACAAAGACATCGAGGATTACCTCGGCTACTGGGAGACCTATTGCTACCTGCGCGGCCTGCTCGGTTCCAGGAGCGAGAACCTCGACCTCGAGTTCGCACTGCACAGCGGGCGAAATAGCACCCCCTTCGACCGGGGCAACATGACCATCGGCCTCAAATACCGCCTCCCAACCGACAACTTCACCCCTTACCTGTATGCCCAGTATTTTTACGGCTACGGCGAGACCCTGCTCAGCTACAACGATAAAGAGAGTAAGTTCCGTGCCGGGCTGGCGTTCTTTTACTAGCGCAATAAAAACGGCCCATAATCAAAACAAAGCTTCTTGAATAAACTCAAGAAGATCTCACGCAAAGGCGCAAAGAACGCCTATAAACCTTGATTCTTATGACCTTCTTGGCGTCTTTGCGCCTTTGCGTGAGGCGCTCTTCCCTTGTTCCGTGTTTACCCGATGTATAGCTTCAAGCTTTTTTCGGCGACAGGTCCGAACAAAAAAAGGGCGGGGATAACCCCGCCCTTTTCATCACTATCTCCGTCGACGCTTTAAACCGCAAACACCTCGTAGTTGTTGCCGAACACTTCCTGGCGAAACGTTTCGAGCCCCATCTCGTCGACGAACTTGCCGAGGCGACATCGGCGATCCTGGTCCCTGAACCAGGTCACCAGCGTGTCGATGATCTCCAACGCCTCGGCGTCGCTCGGCACGTGCTGGAACAGCTTGCGCGAGAGACGCGGCTGCGCGCCACCGTTTCCGCCGACCATCACATTCCACCCCTTGGGAGTACC
This sequence comes from Desulfuromonas sp., assembly GCA_002869605.1. Next base: position 11,189 of record PKUI01000020.1, read on the forward strand.
GACCAGGGCAATATCCTTGACGCACCCTTCGCCGCAGTCGTTGATGCAGCCGGAGACCCCCATCTTGAATTTCCACGGTAGCTGCATACCGTGGTAGCGCTCGTCCATCGCCAGGCCGACCTCGACCGAGTTCTGCTGGCCGCGCTTACAAAAGGTGGTACCGGGACAGATCTTCACAGAGCGCACGCACATACCGATCACCTGCCCCGTCTCCTCGCCGACGTCACGCCAGGCGGCGTCGATCTGTTCCTCGGGGATGCCGACGATGGCGATTCGCTGGGCGCTGGTCAGCTTGAGCGCCTTGGCCTGATACTTTTCGGCCACGTCGGCAATCTTGCGCAGGGTTGCCGGGTCGGTGATGCCGCCCGGGATATGTGGAGCGATGGCGTAGGTTTCCTTGTCGCGCTGGAGCACCGCGCCCTTTTCCGGCTGGTCTTTCTTCATGACTTCCTCCTGTTGGTCCTAAATTCAGCGCGGGATTATAAGTGCTCCGCCGCCGCCGGTCAATTCAGGTGGTCGTTTTCCGATAAACGGTTGCAACCGCAGCCGGTTTCCTTATAATCAGGAACACTGTTTTGCCGTATACGGATTTCCATGTCTGATTAAATCGTTACTTTTGCCAAGGAGAGAGAAATGAAAGCAGTACTGCTCGACGGGTTCGGTGGCCTTGATGTCCTCAAGGTCGGCGAAATCGACAAACCGTCCCCCAAGGAGGGGGAAGTCCTGATCAAGGTGGTCGCCACCACCATCAACCGTCCCGACCTGGTGCAGCGTGAAGGGAAGTACCCGGCCCCTCCCGGCGACTCGGAAATCCTCGGTCTCGAAGTCTCCGGGGTCATCGAGGCGCTCGGCGCCGGCGTTGACGGCTGGAAGGTCGGCGACCGCGTGATGGCACTGGTCGGTGGCGGCGGTTATGCCGAATACGCCGTGGCCTACGCCACGCACGTGATGCCGATCCCCGAGAGCATGAGCTTCGAGGAGGCGGCCTGCGTCTGCGAATCGTACATCACCGCGTTTCTCAACGTCTTCATGATCGGCGACCTGCAGGACGGCCAGACCGCCATTTACCACGGCGGCGGCGGGGGTGTGAACACCGCGGCGATGCAGCTGACCAAGGCGCTCACCCCCAGCGTCAAAACCATCGTCACCGCGCACCCGAGCAAGGCCGAGCGGGTCAAGGAACTCGGTGCCGACCTGGTGATCGATTACACCACCACCCCCGACTTCACCGGCGCCGTGAAGGAGTTCACCGCCAAGAAGGGGGTCAACGTGATCCTCGACCACGTCGGCGCCAAGTACCTCGCGCCGAACATGAACTCGCTGGCCTACAAGGGGAAGCTGGTGATCATTGGCATCATCTCCGGGATCAAGGCCGAGCTTAACCTCGCCCTGATGATGGTCAAGCGCCAGCAGATCATCGGCTCGGTGCTCCGCTCGCGCCCGGTCTCCGAGAAGGCCGAGATCATCGCCGAGTTCACCCGTCGCGCACTTCCTAAGTTCGCCGACCGCTCCATCGTGCCGATCATCGAGAAGGTCTTCACCATCGACGAGGTGGTCGAGGCGCATCGCATGATGGAAGAGGACAAGCACTTCGGCAAGATCGTGCTCAAGTGCGGCGAAGCCTGATCGTGAATCAATAACCTCAGAACCAGAGAGGGCGGCGTAATTCACGCCGCCCTCTCTGGTTCCAATCGTCTATTTCCACGTTATGAGCCCCCTGCTGCAGGGCAGAAAACCCTGGGCTCAAACCGCCATTGGCAACACAAAGGTCTGACGGTGATTCTTGTTTTCCAGCCCTTCTAGCAGCGCTCGTGCCTCGGCGTCGAGGTGACTCGGCACCACCAGATAAACCAGGCTCCCACGTTCGCGTGCAATGACCGAAAACGTCCTGAGTTCCTCCTGCGTCAGGGCAAAGCACAGCGAATCTTCTGTCTCGACCTCGAAAAGACATTCGCGCCCCTGGCGAGTTGCCGTTACATCCGGCGTAAAGAAAAACTCAGCTGCGCTTGAATAGAGTCGTTCAGGCCGTCGGTCCTCAAATTCGGGAAGATGGTCGACGCGAATATCCTGATAGCCTTTCTCCCGCAGATCATCCACCAGGCGCTGGATCAACCCATCATGACATTTTCTATTTTCTAGAGATCTCACGAATTAGAATCCTCCAAACATTATTCATGTTTTCAGCATGTTACAATTGCAACAGGCAATGAACATGCCAAAACAAGTGGAGAATTACGCCGGCACTCCAATGCGGTCAAATGGCGACTTCTCAGGAAATCCCTGAGTCTTCATCGACTGACTGCCCTGCAGCGATGCCAAAATTCCTGCGCTATAATTTTGGCATCGCTGCAGGGCGCCAAGTTAATGTCACCCCCCTGAATACAAAAAAGGCCCATGCGAACACAGGCCTTTAAGACGTGAACATCCACGAGAATCTAGACAATTCCGGATTCACGTAGCTCCACAAGGTAACCATCGATCACTTCGCGAGCCATGACCACCAACTGGTCCACCGAAGTATGCCCGCCAAAATCGTGTGCCGAAGAGACCACGCCCTGACAAAACCCCTCGAGGCGTCCGCAGGTGCGATGGTAGGTCTCTTCGCTGGGGTGGTTACGAAAATCGTACATGGCCGCCTCGCACATCTTGTTCAGCGAGGACCGAAACATCTCCAGATCCACAATCATCTCCCTCCCGGTCCTGCCATCAGGGTCGATAGACGATGCCGGCATTCAGCATCCAGCCCCCGACATCCGCATCAGCATTGTCAAAATCGATATCGACCAGGACCCCGAACTGTTCATTCAGGTGGTAGATGGCCCCGGCGTTCAGGTACAACCCCTGTTCGACGCTCGAGTCATCTTCGAAGGTCGTGTCGATCTCGGTGAAGTAGGTCCCAAGCCCCACCGCCGCGCGCAGATCGACCGGCAGGTTCGGCAGGCGGTGGACAAACACCCCACTGACCGTCACGGGCATCACCTTAATATCGCCGCTCTGTCCGGCAGCATCGACATCGGCGGTATAGACGCCGACCCCGACCTCGACCAGCAGCTTGTCCAGCAGACTGCCGGGACGGGGGTCTCTGCCGAAACCGAGGTCCCGAAATGACATGCCGTAGGCACCGCGCAGGCCAAAACCCGATTCGTAAGCGCTATCCTCCGGGAAGTAGGTCCCCAGCTTGCCGATCACGTAGGAACTGGCCTGGGCCAGCGAGGCGCTGAGCAACAAAACACTCAGTACAACGAGCATGTTCCTGGCTAATTTTTTCATTTTATTCTCCTTGGCGTTCAGGGCAACGCGCCCATTATAACAGGCTACGACCCGGACAGCTTACCGGCGACCACCGGCATCTCGGCCGGCAGCAGCAGCCACATCCGTCCCGGTTCCTTCATGCGCCCGGCAAACTCGCCGGCTTCGTCGCCGACCCCCCAGAAAAAATCGGCCCGCACCTCACCCTTGATGGCACCACCGGTATCCTGGGCCATCATCAAACGATGCAACGGGTCCAGGGTTCCCGGCCAGCTTGTCGAGAGGAACACCGGCGCCCCGAGCGGCACGTGGCGGCGGTCGACGGCAATACTGCGCCCCGAGGTGAGCGGCACCCCGAGCGCTCCCGGGGGGATACCGGTGTAGGGATAGACGTCGAAAAAGACGAAGCTCGGGTTCTGGTTGAGCAGCTCCTCGACCTGGTCGGGGTTGTTCCTGGCCCAGGCCTTGATTCCCTGCATCGACAGCCCTTCGGCCGGGATCTGGTCGCGCTCGATCAGCACCCGGCCGATGGAGCGAAACGGGTAGCCGTTCTGGTTGGCGTAGTGCGCCATCAGCTGCTCGCCGTCGTCGAGAGTGATCCTTCCCGAGCCCTGGATATGCAGGAAAAACAGTTCGACGAGATTGTCGACCCACAGCAGCTCATGCCCTTCGAGCAGCTCCGGGTTGGCCTCGATAGTCTCGCGGTCGAAGTAGGGGATCACGCGATTCCCCACAACACGACCTCGCAGGCGCATATGCTTGAGCTCCGGGTAGACATCGGCCAAATCGATGGTCAGCATGTCATCCGGCACCCCGTAAAGCGGGGAGGTGTAGACCTCGGAAGGATGGCGACTGCCGTTGAGATCGGGAACGTAGTAACCGGTGACGGTCCCCTGCTCGCGGCCATCCGGCTTACGCAGCTGATAGGGGATGAAGTTCTGCTCGAAGAAGCGCCGCACCGCCGCACTATCCTCGAGGCCGAAGGTCTGAACCTCGCGACAGACCCGTTCCCACGCCGCGCGCTTGCCGAGTACCCGGCAGCTCTGCAAGAAGGCATGCAGGCCGAGCGCCGGATCGTCATCCTGCCAGCCATCCACCTCGTCCCAGGTCACCGGGGTTAGAAGTGGCACCTCCTGCGGCTCAACCTCGGCAGGTGGTGGCGGGGGCTCCTCGACCGACGGGGGGGCGAACAGGCTGCAGCCGCCGAGCGCGGCGGCCAGCAGCAAAATCAGGCTACGTTTGAATAGCTGCAAAGCATCGATCTTTATCACGGGGTATACGACTCCATAGGCTCATTGTTGATATCGCCGTACCATAAACGGAACAACGGTGCGGGTCAATTCCACTCGTTCCCGAAGACAACCTACCCGGCAAGGGGAAACCGCTGGTGTCCTAGGACCGCTCCAGGGGCCACGGGGAGCTACTCCACTGGCAGGTGCTTTCCGAGCGCAACATGAAGAATCCGGTGTTTACGACGTGCCGGGAGAAGCTCGAGGGGCGCTTCGGTTTCTGAACTTTCATGTCCTCCTTTCAAATCACAAGAGCTTGAATATTTTAACTTCGCCGGGGGCGCCCGGCACGCGCCTTACTTTCTTTAAGCGCGTAAAGAAAGTAAGCAAAGAAACGCGCCCGACCTCCTTGCCCGCCATAGAGCGGCGGGTTCCCTCCGCAGCCACGGCTCCCGCCGGGCCTTCGCCATTCGCTGCGCTCAACTCTTCGGCCTGTTTCGGCGTGAACCGTATCTGCTCCGGCGGCGTCACACGGGAAGAGGGTAAAGCGTTTGACTGTTCCATGGCTTTTGCGGGGCCCCGTGCGCAGTCACCGAGTGCCGGGATTTTAATCTTGTCGTTTGGCGAGCACGCGAGCCGGCTGGATTAAAACTTCCGGCTAGCGAGGGTACCCGGTCGTCGGGTGACGGAGTTCGGGGTGCCTTCTTTTGCTTACTTTTATTGGGCAAGCAAGAAAAGTAAGGCGCTGCCGGGCGCCCCCGGCGGCTTTAAAGTTGCAACATAGTATCCGCTACTCTGCTGCTTCAGCCTCTAAGAAAAACCTCTACAGCATATCCACCGGATCCACATCAATCGACAACCGCACCCCGTGCGCCACCACATCCTTCCACCCTTTAAGGGTCGTCACCGCGCGATGCAGCGGCAGCCGCGTCGCCGCCTTGAGCAGGATCTGCACCCGGTGCTTGCCGCGCAGCTTGGCCAGCGGACAGGGCGCGGGGCCGAGCACCTCGAGCCCGGGGATCCCGGCGAGGCGCGCGGCGAGCTTCTCGGCAGACTGCTTGACCTTGTCCTCGACGTTGCCGGCCAGCACCAGGTTAACCAGGTGCCCGTACGGCGGATAGCCGAGCGCTTCGCGGAAGGAGAGCTCGGTGGCGACGAACCCCTCGTAGTCGTGGCGTCCGCTCGCCTCCAGCGCGTAGTGGTCCGGGGTGTAGGTCTGCACCAGCACCTTGCCCGGCTTATCGCCGCGCCCGGCGCGTCCCGCCACCTGGGTAAGCAGGGCGAAGGTCCGCTCGGCGGCGCGAAAATCAGGAAAGTTGAGGGTGTTGTCGGCATCGACCACGCCGACCAGCGTCACCCCGGGGAAATCGAGCCCCTTGGCAACCATCTGCGTGCCGACCAGGATATCGATCTCCCCTGCCTCCATCCGCTCGACCAGACGCTGGTGCGCCCCCTTGCGGCTGGTAGTGTCGCGGTCCATGCGCGCGATGCGCGCGGTCGGGAACAGCTCTTCCAGCTCGTCGGCGAGCCTCTCGGTGCCGGCCCCCTCCCCCTCGACCTGCAGGCCACCGCAGTCTGGGCACTGCTCGGGCGGGGTCTCGGAGTAGTCACAGTAGTGACAGCGCGCCTGGCCGGCGCGGCGGTGAAAGGTGAGAGTGATCTCGCAATTCGGGCAGCGGAAGGTGGCGCCGCACTCCTGGCACTGCAGGTAGGGGGCGAAGCCGCGCCGATTGAGCAGCAACAGCGCCTGCTCCTTGCGCTCGAGGGTCGCCTGCAGTGCCTCGATGAGCGACGGTGCCAGAGCGCCCTGCTTTTCCTCCTCGGTCATATCGAGGCAGACCACCTCCGGCAGGACGCTGTTACCGGGGCGCTCGGCGAGGGTCTCAACCCCGGCGTCAGCTTGCAGCCGCTGCCAAGTGGTCACCGCCGGGGTGGCGCTGCCGAGCAGTACCGGGCAGCCATGCATCTGGCCGCGCATCAGCGCCAGGTCGCGGGCGTGATAACGGAACCCCTCCCCCTGCTTGTAGCTCGCCTCGTGTTCCTCGTCGACAATGATGATCCCCGGCCGCTCCAGCGGCGCGAACACCGCCGAGCGCGCGCCGATGACAATCTGGCACTCGCCGCGCATGATCGCTCGCCAGGCATCGTAGCGCTCGCCGCCGGAGAGACCCGAGTGGAGTACCGCGATATCTGCCCCTTGCGACGTAAAACGAGCCCGGAAACGCGCCACCAGCTGCGGGGTGAGGGCGATCTCCGGCACCAGCACCAGCGCCTGGTCGCCACGTGCGAGGGCCTCATCCACCAACCGCAGGTAGACTTCGGTCTTGCCGCTACCGGTGATACCGTGCAGCAGCAGCGGAGCGAATGCCCTCTTCTCCAGCAGCTGCCGGCCGTGGGTCAGGGCACGCTGCTGGTCAGCGGTCAGCTCCAGTTGCCGGTCCTGCGGCAGCGGCGCATCCTTGAACGGATCGCGCCGCCGCTCCACCTCGCGGGGAGTCAGACAACCGAGTTCGACCAGACGCCTGAGGCTGTCATAGGGGGCGGGAAACTGCTCGCGGATCTGGCTGAGCATCAGCCCTTCGCCAGCGCGGATGGCGGAGAGGATCTCACGCTGCTTGCTGCCGCGCGGTTCAGACGCGCCTTCCAGCGGCGCATAAAACGTGTCGCTGAGGATGGTGATGTCGTTGCCGGTGCCGGAGAGCCCGGCCGGAAGAGCGCTGCGCAGCGCCTCGCCGGGGGGGAAGTGGTAGTAGCCGGCCGCACGGCGTAGAAATTCACCCCAATCCGGGGTGAACAGCGGCGCCTCGTCGAGGATTTCCCGGATCGGCTTGAGCTTGCCATCGGCCTCGACTTCGGAGAGTTTCAACACGTAGCCGGTGGCACTGCGTCGCCCAAGCGGCACGCGCACCCGTACACCGACCTGCAGCTGGTCGCGCAGTTCTTCGGGCACCAGGTAGGTGAGGACTTTATCGAGCGGCGCAGCGACCGCGATTTCAGCACAGGGGAGCATCGACATGGTCGGGTATTCTACGCCAGATAGCCCTTGCTGTCAGCGCACAAATACCCCGGCAGGAATCATGTCAAAAATAAAGATTTTTTGAATGCGGGGCCCAAGAGCAGGAACAGAGGCAAGCGGCCCCGGCTGGAAACGTTTGTGGCGTGAAGGGGGGACAGGCTAGCCGCTCATCAGCTTGTGCAGTGCCATCGTCCGGACCGAACTTCTCTCGCTGCCGAACATCTCGCAGATCTGCTGGAAGAAAATGAAGTCACTCGAGAAGGATGCCTCATTGAACTGATCGTTGCGTTCCGCCATCTCCCTGGCCAGCATCATCAGCCGATCTTTATCCCCTCGGGAGAGCTGCTTCGCGTACGCGGCGATCATGATATGCGCAAAACGATCTTCTTCATGGACGGTTACTTCTTTATTCATTTTGAGTTCCTGCATGGACACCGCTGAACACGGCCCTTGTGTTTCGAGATCCTCGTGGCACGACCTTGTGACCCAAGGCCTTTATGCATACAACATTATATCTGAATTGTTAATGATTTTTCACAAACAGACCTTTTTTTGCGACGGAAAACCAGTTACCTTTCAAGCGCGCGGCTGCGCCCTCGCCCGCACCTCTTAACTGAACCAAAAAAACAGGCCGACAGAATCTCTGCCGGCCTGCTCCATCCCACCTGTTTCCCAAAATCAGACCTTCGCCAACCCTTCCTTAGTCGCTCTGGCCAGCACCCCGGAAAGCCCGAGCAGGCCGATCAGGTTAGGGATGGCCATGGCGC
>PKUI01000051.1 GCA_002869605.1 Desulfuromonas sp.
ATAAAGTACGCAAAACGGAAACGCACCTCGCGCCCCGGAGCGAGCCGGAAAAACTTCTTCGGCGGCTCCTCCATGAAGTCCTCCCGCTCGATGTACAGGGTGCGGGAAAACGGAACCTTGCGGGTTCCCATCTCCGGAACCTTGGGGTGATTGGCCCCTTCGAATTCCTCGACCTGCCCCTCCGGATAGTTGGTGATCGTCACCTTGAGCGGGTTGAGCACCGCCATGCGCCGGACCGCCACATCGTTAAGGTCGTCGCGAACGCACTCTTCCAGTACCTCCATGCCGATCAGGCTGTCACTTTTGCCGACCCCGATCCGCTCGCAGAACGTCCGGATCGACGCCGGGGTAAAACCACGCCGGCGCAGTCCCGAAATGGTCGGCATACGGGGATCGTCCCAGCCGCTGACATGCCCCTCCTGCACCAGCTGCAGCAGCTTGCGTTTGCTCATCACCGTGTAGGTCAGGTTCAGGCGTGCAAACTCGTACTGATGCGGTCGGCTCGGCAGAGTTATGTTCTCCACCACCCAGTCGTAGAGAGGACGGTGGTCTTCAAATTCCAGGGTACAGACCGAATGGGTGATCCCTTCGAGAGCGTCGGAGGTCGGATGGGCAAAGTCGTACATCGGGTAGATACACCAGGTGTCGCCGGTCCGGTAATGGTTAACCTTCTGAATCCGGTAGAGCACAGGGTCACGCATGTTGAAATTGGGCGAGGCCATATCGATCTTGGCACGCAGGATATGCTCCCCTTCGGCATAGTCGCCGTTGCGCATCGCCCGAAACAGGGTCAGGTTCTCTTCGACCGTGCGCGTACGGTAGGGACTGTCGGTCCCCGGCTCCGTCAAGGTTCCACGGTTGGCACGCACCTGCTCGGCATTCTGACTGTCGACGTAGGCGAGTCCCTTCTCGATCAGCTCTTCAGCCGCCTGGTAAAGGCGCTCGTAATAGTCACTGGCGAAGTAACGGTGCTCTCCCCACTCGAAGCCGAGCCAGGCCACATCCTTCTCGATCGACTCGACGTACTCGACACTCTCCTTCTCAGGGTTGGTATCGTCGAAACGCAAGTGACAACGCCCCCCGAACTCAGCGGCGAGACCGAAGTTGAGACAGATCGACTTGGCGTGGCCGATATGCAGGTAGCCGTTCGGCTCTGGCGGAAAGCGGGTAATGATCTCACCACTGACGTTCTCGGCATCGAGGTCGTCGCGAACAATATTGCGGATGAAATTGGCGGGTCTTACAGGTTCAGTGCTCATGGCTGCTCTCTTCGAGTTTCTATAAATTTTGACTGGCTACAGCCAGCAGGACCACTGCGTGGGCGGAAATCCCCTCGCCGCGGCCTTCGAATCCGAGGGTTTCGGTGGTGGTCGCCTTGATGTTCACCTGTCCGGTCGCAATCCCGCAGCCGGCGGCAACCCTGTCGACCATCGCGGCGACATAAGGGGCCAGCTTGGGACGCTGGGCAATGACAGTGACATCACAGTTCGACACCACGTAACCCTGTTCCCGCGCCAGCGCGACAACCTGCTGCAGAAGCTTGAAGCTGTCAATCCCCTTGTAGGCCGGATCGCTGTCGGGAAAATGCTTACCGATGTCTCCGGCACCTAGCGCCCCGAGAATGGCATCGCACAGGGCATGCAGCAGCACATCGGCATCGGAATGACCGAGCAGCCCCAATTCATAATCGATCTTGATGCCCCCCAGGATCAGCTCACGCTCCGGAACCAGGCGATGAACGTCGTAACCATGCCCGATACGCATCATGAAGACTCCCTCTCCCCGGCCGTTAACCAGGCTTCAGCCACCAGCAGGTCCTCCGGGGTGGTGATCTTGATGTTACGGTAAGAACCCCGCACCATGGCCACCGGGTACCCGCACCATTCGACCAGCATGGCGTCGTCGGTAGCCCGGAACCCATCCTGCTGCGCACGTTGATGAGCCTCGCGGATCAGTCCGAGACGAAAAGCCTGGGGCGTCTGGGCCAACCACAGCCGTTCGCGATTCGGGGTTCCCACCACCAGGCCAGCTTCCACCTCTTTGATGGTATCCTTGGCCGGTACTCCGACCAGGCAGGACCCCCTGGACTCGGTTTCGGCCACCAGAGCATCAATCGCCTCACCATCCAACAACGGGCGGACCCCGTCATGAATCAGCACCAGGTCGTCGTCGGGGTAGTCGGCCAGGGCGGCAAGTCCGTTGCGAACCGAGTCCTGTCGTTCAACCCCGCCCGCGACGACAGCCGTCACCTTGTCGATCGCATAGCGCGCAATCACCTCGTCGCGGCAGTAAGGGATCTCTGCCTCGGGAGAAACGACCACGATACCTTGAATTCGGGAGTGTTGTGCAAAGAGGGCGAGGGTATGAGCCAGAATCGGCCGACCGGCGAGCTGCAGGTATTGCTTGTTGAGCGACGACTCCATGCGTCGTCCCATACCTGCAGCAGGAATCAGTGCGTGTACGTTCATGAATCCCAGAAGATCTGACCCGGGCCCACCCCACAACAGGGCCGGACTCAAGCCGACAAGAGGAGCCGCATACAACGCGTGCTAGTGAAAGATCCCCTCAAGACGGGCGACAACCTTCTCTTCCTGGGCTCCCTCGACCATGGCCACTTCCTTGACCACCAGGCGACGGGCCTGCTCCAGGAACTTTTTCTCGCCGTACGAGAGCTCCTTGTCTTCCTTGATCTGGTACAGCTCACGTAAAACTTCGGCAACCTCGAACAGATCACCGGACTTGATCTTTTCGCTGTATTCGCGCTGGCGACGACTCCATGAAGCGATCTTGCCAAGATCGACCCGCTCCTCGAGCAGCCCGTAGACGGATGAGATCTTTTTCTTGGAGATCGGGCTCCGCATCCCCACCATATCCGCATTGGACACCGGGACCATGATCTTCATGTCCCCGTCGACGATGCGCAAAATATAAAAGTCCTGGCTCGCCCCTCCCATCTCACGCGACTCGATCGCCTCGATCACGCCGACACCTTGGGTGGGATAAACCGCCAGATCACCTACCTTGAAGCTAACTGCCTCCATTGAAGCCCCCCTTCTGGGAAGTAGGCAATATATCAATTTTTCAGCAAAAATGTCAAGCTGGTCACCAGAGACCCAGGTTGCGTTTGCCCGCTGCAAGGCCTGTGCTATAGTGACGATAAGCACTTGAACCCACCCTCGGGAGTATACACGATGCTACTTCGACTTACCGTGATCGTCACTTCCATCACCCTGGGAGGCTGCGCCATGTTTCTGGCAGGCCAGGCCATTCCGCCTCCCGGAGGCTGCGACCAGTGCCACAAAACCTCGATCAGCAATAACTGGGAAGCCGGCATCGGCACCGTGGCGCTCCACGACGAGCTTGACCGCAACTACTGGCAACAGCCCGAGAGCATGCTCCCCGACCCCGAGTCGCCACTCGAACAGCAAAAGATCTCCGAACGACGCTGCTTCCGCTGCCACAAGGGGCCGGATGCCAGCCACAAGACCTACCGCGGTCGCTACCATCACCCGTAGCCCCCACCGCCTACATCGCGCAACCAGCACCCACGTCGACAACGTAATGCGACGTCTCAGGGTTCATTACATCCAAAGGATTCCGACACCATGTTCCGTCACACCAAGATTGTTGCCACCCTCGGCCCAGCAAGCGACTCCGAGACACAACTCGAGCGCCTCATGGATGCCGGCGCCGATGTCTTTCGCCTCAACTTCTCCCACGGTGACCAGAAGGGCAAGGCCGAGCTGATCCGCCGTATCCGTGACGTCTCACGACGACGGCAACAGGCCGTGGCGATTCTCGGCGACCTTCAGGGGCCGAAAATTCGCGCCGGGGAAATGGAAAACGGAGGCGTACGGCTCGAAGAGGGGCAGGAGATCGTGATCACCACGCAGCTGACCATCGGTACCGCCGTACGCTTTTCGACCACCTATCAGGCCCTGCCGAACGATGTTCGGACCGGTGACCGCATCCTGCTCGACGACGGGCTGCTGGAATTCAGCGTGATTGAGAGCTCCGACGAAGAGGTTCGCTGTCAGGTCATCATCGGCGGCGAACTACGCAGCCGCAAGGGAATTAACCTGCCGGGGGTCAAGGTCTCCACCCCCGCGTTAACCAAAAAGGATCGTGACGATCTGGCCTTCTGCATGCGCGAAGGGGTCGATTACGTCGCCCTGTCGTTCGTACGCAGTGCCGCCGACGTGGTCGAACTGAAGGATCTGATCTACCAGGAGAGCTCTCAGATCAAGGTCATCTCCAAGATCGAGAAGCCGGAAGCCGTGGCAGCGTTTGACGAGATTCTCGCCGAATCTGACGGCGTGATGGTGGCGCGCGGCGATCTCGGCGTCGAGATCCAGCCGGAAAAGGTGCCGCTGATCCAGAAGAGCATCATCCGTAAATGCAATGCGGCGGGCAAGCCGGTGATCACTGCAACCCAGATGCTCGAAAGCATGATCAGCAACCCGCGCCCGACCCGCGCCGAAACATCGGACGTTGCCAACGCCATCCTTGACGGGACCGACGCCGTGATGCTCTCGGCGGAAACCGCCTCAGGTCGCTACCCGACCGAGGCCGTGCGACTGATGGTCAAAGTCGCCAAGGACGTTGAAAGTGACCCGTCCCTCAAGGAAAAAGTCTTCCACCCGATTCCCGAAACCGGCGGCTATCGCAGGCTCCCTGAAGCGATCGGCCAGGCCGCCTGTCGGGTCGCCGAAGCGGTCGGCGCCCAGGCGATCCTCGCCTTCACCCAGACCGGCAGCACCGCAGCGCTAGTGGCAAAGTACCGTCCGGCCCTGCCGGTCTTTGCCGTCACCCCGACCCAGGCGGTGCGCCGTCGCATGACCCTCTACTCGGGAGTCCGTTCGCTCCGCGTCGACATCGAAGGGGATACCGAGGCACAGATCCGCTCGGTCGAGGAAGCAGTTCTAAAAACCGGTGCGCTTAACCGGGGCGACGTGGTGGTTATCACCATGGGCAGCCCGGTCTCCGATCCCGGCACCACCAACCTGCTCAAGGTTCACCGCCTCGGTACCGGACCGTTCTTCGAGGTTCATTAGGCGCTTGACCCACCAGCCGTTCTGACTCTATGCTCACGCCACAGTAGCGCAAAGGACCGAACCCATGAAAAAAGCCGTAGTACTCTACAGTGGCGGACTCGACTCAACCACCTGCATGGCCATCGCCCAGAACGAAGGTTTTACGCCGTATGCCCTGAGCTTTGCCTACGGGCAGCGCCATGCCGTGGAGCTGGAAAAGGCCAAGCAGTACGCGCCCCGTATCGGCGCCATTGACCACCTGGTGGTCGAGACCGACATGCGCCGCATCGGCGGCAGCGCCCTGACCGACAACCTCGAAGTCCCCAAGGGGCGCCAGGTTGATGAATCGATCCCGGTCACCTACGTCCCGGCACGCAACACCGTGTTCCTCTCCTACGCCCTCGGCTGGGCCGAGGTGCTCGGCAGCTTCGACATCTACATCGGTGTCAACGCCCTCGACTATTCCGGCTACCCCGATTGCCGCCCTGAATACATCGCCGCCTTCGAGGCGATGGCCAATCTCGCCACCAAGGCAGCGGTCGAAGGGGAGGGGCGTATCCGTATCCACACCCCATTGATCGACCTGAGCAAGGCGGAGATCATCCGTCGCGGTGTGGCGCTGGGGGTCGATTACGGACTCACCCACTCCTGCTACGACCCTTCGCCCGAAGGGTTAGCCTGCGGGACCTGCGACAGCTGTCAACTGCGCCTCAAGGGATTTTCCGAAGCCGGCCTCAGCGACCCCGTCCCCTACCAGGAGAAAGCATAGCCATGAGCGGTATGCCCGACCTGCAGAGCTCCCCCGACACCCGCAACATCCCCATCGACAAAGTCGGGGTCAAGGATATCCGCTATCCGATCGTGGTCCTTGACAAGAACCGCGAGCGCCAGCACACCGTGGCACGTATTAACATGTACGTCGATCTCCCTGAGCACTTCAAGGGGACGCACATGAGCCGCTTCATCGAGATCCTCAACCAGTATCACGGCGAAATCAGCATCGAGCGGATTGATTCGCTGCTGCTCGACATGAAACGCCACCTCGAGGCGAGTCGCGCGCACCTCGAGCTCGAGTTCCCCTACTTCATCGAAAAACAGGCTCCGGCCTCCGGCGCCCGCAGCCTGATGGAGTACCAGTGCCACATGACCGGCATTCTCGGCGAGCAGGCCGACTTCATACTCGGCGTCACGGTCCCGGTCACCTCGCTCTGCCCCTGCTCGAAAGAGATCAGCACCCGCGGCGCACACAATCAGCGCAGCGCGGTGAACGTCAAAATCCGTTACCGCGAGCATATCTGGCTCGAGGACCTGATCGAGTGGATCGAATCCTGCGCCAGCGCCCCGGTCTACTCGCTGCTCAAGCGCGAGGACGAGCGAGCCCTTACCGAGCAGGCCTACGACAACCCGATGTTCGTTGAGGATATCGTACGCGAGGTCACCGCCCGCCTGCGCGACGTCCCCGAGATCACCTGGTTTCGCGTCGAATGCGAAAACTTCGAGTCGATCCACAACCACTCCGCTTATGCCCAGGTCGAGCACGGCTGCATCCCCAGCAAACCAGGTCGGCCCTAAGGTCGGGAATAACCCCATGGATCTGGCCAGCTGCGCCCTCGGCATCTTCGCCAAGGCCCCCCTCCCCGGACAGGTCAAGACCCGTCTCTGCCCGCCATTGACCCCGGAGCAGGCCTGCGAGTTTTACGCCCTCAGTCTCGATATGACCATCCACAACGCGTTGCAGGGGCCGTGGTCGACGACGCTTTTCTACAGCGGCGCTCCCGACTACTTCCGGGAACACTACCCCGGACTCCCTCTCCAGCCTCAGCAGGGCGACGACCTCGGCGCCCGCATGGAGCACGCCCTGTGCCGGCTGTTGGCCGATGGCGCGGAGGCCGCGGCGCTGATCGGCAGCGACAGCCCCGACCTCCCGCATCCGTTGCTACACGAAGCCTTTCAGGCCCTGTCGCTCCATCCGGCCGTGGTCGCTCCGTCTTACGATGGGGGCTACGTACTGATCGGCGAACGCCAGCACCTCCCCGAGCTGTTCTGCGATATCCCGTGGAGCAGCCCCCAGGTGCTGCGCGCAACGCACGCACGAGCTCGTCATCACGCCATCCCCCTGCAGGAGCTGAACCCCTGGGAAGACGTCGACGACGAACCCGGTCTGCGCCGCCTGATCGAACGCTCTCCCGCATCCCCTTGCGCCCACCTCGCCCGTCAACTGCTCTCCTGACTCCTCCCGGTTGACTTGCCTGCGGGCATGCCTGATAATTTCGCTGCACAACTCACCGTCGTCTGACCGGAGGTTTACCTTGGAGCTTTTCTGGAACGCCAGCCTGGTGGTTAAACTGGTGCTGATGGTTTTGATCTATTTCTCGGTGGTCTCGTGGGGGATCATCCTGCTCAAGTTCCTGGTGGTTCAGCGCGCCACGCGCGACACCCAGGGCTTTCTCTCCCTGTTCTGGGACAAGAAGCGCTTCGACGCAATCTATCAGGGGCTGAAAGAGTACGAATCCTCGCCGCTGACCACGCTGTTTCGTGAAGGCTACCAGGAGATACGCAAGGATCAGCGCGACCGCAGCGAGCATGAGCAGCGGCTCGAGTTCGAGGGGCGCAGCGAAGCTTTAACCCGTGTGCTGCGCCGCGCCACCACCCAGGAGACCCAACGCCTCGAAAAGTACCTCGCCTTTCTTGCCACCACCGGTTCAACGGCACCGTTTATCGGGCTGTTCGGCACCGTGTGGGGCATCATGGAGGCTTTCCACGGCATCGGCCAGAGCGGCAGCGCTTCGCTGGCCGTGGTCGCGGCACCGATCTCCGAGGCGCTGGTCGCAACCGCAATCGGCCTGGTGGCGGCAATCCCAGCCGTTATGGGCTACAACCACTTCGTCAACAAGACCCGCATCCTTATCAACGACATGGATAACTTCGCCCAGGAATTTCTCAACATTGCCGAGCGGATGTTGCGGAGGAGCTGATGGAAGTCGGACAACGCGACGGTGGAGGCCGCCAAACCCTCTCCCAGATCAACGTCACCCCGTTCGTCGACGTCATGCTGGTGCTGCTGGTAATCTTCATGGTCGCCGCACCGATGATGCAGCCGGGGCTTGACGTCGACCTCCCCGAGGTCTCCGGCGCACCGGCCCTGTCGCAGGACAAGGAGCCGGTCACCGTGTCGATCGACCGCAAGGGTCAGCTCGCAATCGACGGAATTCAGATCAAACAGCTCAACAAGCTGCCCGCTGTCCTCAAACAGGTGCTCGCAGAGCGCGAGGATGACCGGGTCTGGCTGGAAGCCGACCGTAGGGTCGATTACGGCAAGGTCGTCGAGGCGATGGCGGCCATCCGCAGCGCCGGAATCACCAAGGTCGGCATGGTCACCCGGGAACCCCGGTAGAACGTATGCCCATGACCGGCAACCATTTTGTCCGCTTCGGACAACTACAGCACAACGACCCCAAGTTCGGACGCCTGCTCGCGATTTCCCTGGCGTTGCACGTGGTGCTGTGGCTCGTCTTCCAGCTGGTCCTGAGCAATCGCTTCGACGCCCCGCCCAAAACCGTCTACTACGTCGACCTCACCCAGCTGCCGGTCAAGAATCCGCGCGCCGGTCGCCCGGCGCCCCCGGCGCCAAAGGTCAAGACCCCGCCGCCGGCAACGCGCAAACCGGCCGCCAAGCCGGCACCAAGCAGCGACTCCACACGTGCCGCCATTGACAAGCTGCGCGCCGAAAAAACCCGCAGTACCCAGGAACAGGCGCTGCGCGACAAACTTGCGGCGCTCACCGCCGAAGATACCCGCGAGGCCACCCCGGCGGCAGCCAGCGACGCCCCGCTCGGTTCGGTTACCGGACGGGGGGACGAAATCGGTCCCAGCCAGCGGGAATGGCTCCAGGCCAAGCTCAAGGAACTCTGGAACCTGTCCCGCTACCAGGTCGACAGCCTTGACCTTCAGGCAGAAATTGACCTTGACTTCAGTGCTACCGGGAAACTACTCAGCTACAGCTTTCACGAGCGCTCCGGCAGCAGCCGCTTCGACGACTCGGTGCTGCGCGTCATGCTCAAGCTCAAGGACCAGGCTCTGCCGCTCGACCTCGAACGGCGCACCCGCATCCGCGCCATCTTCAACCTAAAGGATTTGTTACGTTGACTGTACGTACCCTGTTGATCGCTCTGCTTGTCTGCATCGCCCCCCTTACCCCGGTTGCGGCCGAGGAGAGCCTCGAAATCAGTGCCCCGGGCGTAGAAACCATCCCGATCGCCATCACCCTGCCGCTCGCCATGGAGAACAACGCCGAACCCCGCATCCCGCAGGAGGTTGCCGAAGTTCTCAACTACGACCTCGAGCTCTCCGGGCTGTTCCGCCCCATCGACCCCGCGGCGTTTTTGGACGACGCCGGCCACCTCGGCCTTAACAGCGCTGCCGTGGCCTTCGGCGAGTGGCGCCTGCTCGGCGCCGAGGCGGTCATCAAGGGGGGCTACCAACAGCTGGGAGCGGAGCTGGTCCTCGAGCTGCGCCTGTTCGACACCGTCAAGCGCCGTCTGCTGGCCGGACGTCGCTACGTCGGCACCCGGGGGGATTTGCGGCGCATGGCCCACGCCTTCGCCGACGAGGTCTTAAACAGCCTCACCGGGGAACCCGGACCGTTTTCAGGGCGCATCGCCTTTATCTCCAACGCCACCGGCAACAAGGAGCTCTACCTGATGGATGTCGACGGCCGTAACGAGGTGCGCCTGACCAACCATCAAAGTATCGTGCTTAACCCTGACTTCTCGCCGATCAGCAAGGAGATCATCTTCACCTCCTATCTCAAGGGGAACCCCGACCTCTATCGCAAGGAGATCTACACCGGCCGCGAGGCACGTATCTCCATGCGCGAGGGGCTCAACGTCGGGGCCCGCTTTGCTCCCGACGGGCGCGAAATCGTCCTGACCCTCTCGGAGCGGGGCAATTTCGACCTTACGCTGATCTCCCCCTCCGGCACCCTGTTGCGCCGCCTCAGCACCAGTTGGGGTATCGACAGCGACCCGACCTGGAGCCCCGACGGGGACCAGCTCGCGTTCGTCTCCGACCGCCACGGCAACCCGCATCTTTTCATCTTCGACCTCGGGCGCAACGAGGTCGCGCGCCTGACACACAACGGCAAGTACCACGCGACCCCGACCTGGAGCCCCAAGGGGGACCTGATCGCCTTCTCCCGCATGGCCGAGGGGCAGTTCGACATCTATACCATCCGCCCGGACGGCAGCGACGAACGCCGCCTGACCTTCGGACCGGGCAACAAGGAACACCCGCGCTGGAGTCCCGATGGCCGCTTCCTGGTCTATTCCTCGACCGAAAGCGGTACCCGTTCGATTTACATCATGCGTGCCGATGGCACCGGTGCACGCCGGATTTCGCGGGGTCCGGGGAACAGCCAACACCCGGCCTGGTCGACTTCCTGGGACTAAGTTACCGGTGGCGCTTGAATTTTTCCCGTGGCTGCCTGTATAATGCGTCCGTCATAACCTGATTCAAAACCTCAGATGTTATGAACTTTGACATACCGCCTTATTGAAGATGAACTGAAAGGAGAGTGAATTGAAACAGAATCTTAAGCGCATCATTGTGCTGATCGCCATTCTAAGTATCTCCCTGGGTATCGGCTGCGCAAAAAAACCGGTCAGCGATGACGGTGCCGCCGGTGGAGCCGCAGGAACTACGGATGGCAGTGGTCAGAATGGCAGCTTCTCCAGCCAGAGTGTCACCGATGCAACAGCTTCCAATGTCCCATCCTCCCTGCAGCGTATCCACTTTGACTTCGACTCCTACGTCCTGACCTCGTCGTCCAAAGCGGCCCTCGAAGACAATGCGGCCTATCTCAAGGCCCATGCCGACGCCAAGGTGCAAATCGAGGGTCACTGCGACGAGCGTGGCTCCGACGAATACAACCTGGTACTGGGTGAGAAACGTGCCCGTGCCACTAGGGCTTACCTGGTCTCGCTCGGTATCGACAGCCGTCGTCTGTCGGTCATTTCCTTCGGCGAGGAACGCCCCCTCGATCCTTCGAGCGGTGAGTCTGCCTGGTCCAAGAACCGTCGCGCCGAGTTCGTAACCCGTTAAACCACACCGCAATCCATCGACGAGGGGTCACCAGCAGGTGGCCCCTTGCCTTTTCTGGAGAACTGACATGAAACGTCTCGGTGTTCTGCTGCTGAGCCTGTGGCTCACCAGCCTCTGCGCCTGCGTTGCCCCCCAATCCCAACTACGCACCGAACAGGACATGGCGGAGATGAAACGCCGCCTGGCCGAGGTCGAGCGGCGCACTTCCGGAGTCGGCGAGGAAGGCCTGCTCGGCACCATGGACCGTCTGGCCGAATCGGGACGACGTCTCGCGGAAACCCAGGCTTCGCTCGACGCCCTGCGCGTCGAGTTCCAGACCGTCAACGGGCGGCTCGCCGACCAGGACACTGACCTGCAACGGTTGCGCGACGAACTAGCCCTGATCCGCGAAGACCTCAACCTGCGGATCGAGGCGCTTGAACTGCGCCTCAACGAACTCTCCGCCAAACCAACCACAACCTCAGCCCCACAAGCCAACAACACCTCCAAGGCACAAAGCCCCGAGGAGATCTACACCCGGAGTCTGGCACTGGTCAGGGAAGGGAAAGATATGCAGGCTGCCCGCGAAGGTTTTCAGGCTTTTCTCAAGGACTACCCGCAGCACTCACTGGCGATCAATGCCGAGTACTGGATCGGCGAAACCTACTATGGCGACAAGCAGTATAAAAATGCCATTCTGCAATTCCAGGAGATCATTGACAAAAACCCGCAGCATGTGAAAGTTCCTTCGGCCCTGCTCAAGCAGGCTCTCGCCTTTCAAGGGCTCGGCGACCACGAAAACGCCCGCCTGCTGCTGGAAAAGGTGGTGGCGAGCTACCCTCAGTCTCCTGAAGCGGGTAAGGCCCAACAGAAACTCAAATAACCTCAGCACTGCTCGAAAAAAAAGGGAGAAGCTCTGCAGAGCTTCTCCCTTTTTGCATTCAGTCTGTCGCGCGGTATCAGTTCGTCGTCTCGGAAAAAAACTCGTCGAGTTGGGCATCGAGATTCTCCTCGCTGAGCTCCCCGCCACCGCCGCTGTTCTTTGAATCATCTTCAGACTCCACCGGCTGACTATCGTGACTCCGGAACAGCGCGACCTCCTTCTCCAGCTTTTCAGTGAGTCGCAAGGCATCGGCAATCTGTGCAATCAGGTCATCCGCGGTATTCGAATTGTGCTGCAGCACCTCCGAGGTCTCGGTAACAAAGGTCTTCACCTGGTCACCATAGACGAGCTGCTGAATCGCCGCCTCTTTGAGCAGTTGAGCCTTTTCGTTGTCATTAACCACACTCTCGAGGTACTTGCGATTACCCTTGGCCTGCTCAGTGGTCGCGGTATTGATCTGCTGGGCGAGTATCTTCATCTGTTCCAGCGCATGGACGATATGCAGGATCCGGCCCTCCTGCTCCTGAATCGCCTGCCGCGACTGGCGTACACGGTCAAGGTTCTTTTCGGCCTCCTTGGCGATCAGGTTGCTGCCGGTGGCCTGTTCGATGGTCCCGGTGGCGATCCTCTGCACCATTTCCGAAGCCTCTTCGGCACTCTGATCAATGCGATGCAGGGCATCGTTGGCGCTGCGCGAAGTCTCGACCCCGTCACTGACCGACTGGACCCCGTCACTAACGGTTTTTTCCACCGCTTTCGTCTCGCGCTGGATATTTTCGACCAGCCCTTCGATCTCCTGGGTCGATGCTGCAGTGCGCTGCGCCAGTGAACGGACCTCCTCGGCAACAACGGCAAAGGCGCGCCCCTTGTCACCTGCCTGGGCAGCAATGATCGACGCGTTGAGCGACAGCAGGTTGGTCTGCTCGACGATCTCGGTAATGATGCTCAGGAACGAACCGATCTCGGTGGTATGCTCGGCAAGCCGCTTGATCGCGTGGAGCGACTGCTGGCTGTTGGTCTCGATCTGCTCGACCGCCCGCTGCATCGAGTTCATCGCCGTGATGCCCTCCTGAGCCTGCTCACGAACCTTGCGTGAGGCCTCGGCCGTGCGCTGGGCGTTGTCACGCATATGACCTGTCGTCGCGCTGATCTGGATGATCGAACCCGAGGTCTGCTCGGTCGACTCGGAGAGATACTCGACGTTCTGTGCGGTCTCGCGGATGCTCGCAGCCATTTCCTCGATAGATGCCGAGGTTTCGAGAATCGAAGCATGAAACTGGTCGGCACGCTCCGAAATCTCGTCCGTGGTCGCACTCATCTCGGTACTCAGGGCAGTGCGGTCAGATGCCCGCGCCGCCAAGTCCTCGACCTCCTTGATGATCTCGCGAAAAGCGCGTGCCATGTTCTCGGCAGCCACCGAGGTTTCGACAAACTTATCGATCTGGGCCCGGTTGCCATCCGCCAGGTGAATAGCGCCCTGATCGAGGATACGATGAATCGGGGTAAACTCGTCGGCAATGGTCTGAACCACTTCAATCAGGCGCCCGACACGCTGGTTCAGCTCCCTTTGCAGCTCCGTCTGAACCGTCAGGTGATCCCCCTCACCGGTCAGCATACGCTCCGTATCCATGCCGATCAGGCTGGTCAGTTCGTTGCACTGATTCGCCAGGTTGTTGCTCAGCACCTGGCGAATGCACCAATAGCTGAACAGTCCAACCAGCAATCCGGCAATCACACACCCGACGGCATACAACGGGTTAAATGCCGAAGCGCCAAAAAAGACTGCGGAATAAAAGGGAAAAACAAAACCCATGGCCAGCCCGAAGCCGATCATGAAGAGGCGGGTGGTCCTGAGGGTCTGCAGATAACGATTGATGAACATTGGCGGCTCCTTTACTTGACCACAAAAAAAGCCAAACGTTCACAATATAGGCAGGTTGCGCCTCTATTGACAATTAAATTAATAAAATATAACACTTGCAGGCGCCCTAGGGATGCAGGGGTCGATCGAGCTGTCTATACTGGATCGCCTCGGCGAGGTGCCTTCGCTGCAAGGCGTCGTCGCCGGCCAGGTCCGCAATGGTCCGGGCCACCTTGAGAATCCGCGCATAGCTACGTGCCGAGAGCCCGAGTCGATCAATCACGTCCTTGAGTAAGGCATCCCCCTCTGCATCGGTCTGGCAATAACCCCGCAGGTGCCGGGCCTGCATCTGCGCATTGGCATGCAGGCCATGTTCCGCCAGGCGCTCATACTGCCGCCCCCGTGCCTGCGCCACCCGCCCCTGGATCGTTGCGCTCGTCTCCTCCTCCCCCTGGCCAACCAGCTCCTGGTGCTCGATGCGCGGAACCGTGACATGCAGATCGATGCGGTCGAGCAGCGGCCCCGAGAGCCGTGAACGGTAGCGCTGACGCATCAGCGGCGTACAACTACAGGCATGCAGGGTGTCGCCGAGGTAACCGCACGGGCAGGGATTCATGGCGGCAATCAGCATGAAGTCGGCCGGGTAGGTCAAGGACTGGCTGACCCTGCTAATGGTTACCTGTCCGTCCTCCAGCGGCTGCCGCAACATTTCGAGAAGATTCTTCTTGAACTCCGGTAATTCATCGAGAAACAGTACACCGTTATGTGCCAGGCTCACTTCCCCGGGACGCGGATAACTACCACCACCGATCAGGCCGGCATACGAGACTGTGTGATGCGGATACCTAAACGGGCGTCGCGAGAGCAGCTCCCCTTCGCCGCCGAGCAAACCGACCACCGAGTGAATTTTTGATGCCTCCAGCGCCTCCTCGAAGCTCATTGATGGCAGGATCGACGGGACCCTGCGGGCAAGCATGGTCTTGCCGCTCCCCGGCGGACCGATCATCAAGAAGTTGTGGTATGTTTAACCAATTTCTTTTATTGTTATTAAATCATTTCTTCCGAGGGCAATATGTCTAAGCCAATTTGCATATCGTACGTAAGATTTTCAACACCTGAGCAAGCAAGAGGCAGCAGTATTAAAAGGCAACTAGAGGAGTCTCGAAAATATGCCCAAGAGAACGGGCTGCAAATTGACGAAAAATATAATTACAGAGATGAGGGTTTATCGGCTCACAAAAGTCGCCATAAGGACCGGGGAGCATTTTGGAAACTACTTGATCTTATCCGGTCTGATGAAATTCCAAAGGGTTCGGTTTTACTGGTTGAGTCACTTGATCGAATAAGTCGTGAAAAGCCACTTACTGCACTCGCTACACTATCAGAAATAATTGATCATGACATAGCAATCGTCACTACGATGGATAAACAGCGTTATGATAAAGAAACAATTGATAGTGATTATACAAAGGTTTTATATGCCGTTGTAATCGCTGCTCGTGCTTATGATGAAAGCTTATCGAAGTCTATTAGACTTTCAGATGTATGGGAAAGAAAAAGACGTAATATCAATACAATAAAAGCTACTAGCGTATGCCCGAATTGGCTCAAATTATCAAAAGACAAAAAGTCTTTTCTAATCGACTCCCAAAAAGCGGAAATTGTAAGAAAAATTTTTGAATTATCTAAATCTGGAAATGGCGTTGCAACAATTGCTCGGATACTGAATGAAAATAATGTTCCAACATTCAGCAACAAGAAAAGAAAAAACAAAGGATGGAACCCAAGTTACGTCTCTAAAATACTTCATAGCCGTGCTGTAATTGGCGAGTTTCAGCCTCATAAAATGGTAAACGGAAAGCGAATGCCTCTCGACGAAATTATCAGCGATTACTTTCCAAAGATTATTGACTCCACACTCTTCAATGCTGTTCAAGCAAGGTTTGCAAACAAGAAAAAATACGGTGGGAAAACCGGTAAAATATCAAATCTTTTTAGCGGTATCGCCTATTGTGGGGACTGTAAAGCCCCTATGCACATAGTCAATAAAGGGAAACCACCAAAAGGCTATACTTATCTTGTATGCAGTAATGCTTTAAGAGCCGTTAAATGTGAATACAACGCTTTAAGGTATGATGAAATTGAGAAAGCTTTCGTTGAATATTGTGCTGAAATTGATTTTTTCAGTGTTTTGAACGGCGTTAAAAATGATGCTGTGACTCAGATAGAGAATTTAGAATCAGAAAAATTTGAAAAAACTTCGAAAATAAAGCACTTAAAAAAACGCTTAAAAGAAATTGAATCTACATACCTTGACCCTAAAAATGAAACAAGTTCTGACTATTTTATTGACTTTGCAAGCAAGACAAATGAAGAAATCAGTCGAAAAAAATCTGAAATTCATTTGCTATCAGACAAAATCAACAAACTTAAGCTAACAATTGAAAATGGATGCGACATAGAAAAAAACTTCGAAAAATACAACGAGATAATGAATGGCGACCTCAAGAAGGAAGATATTCGTAATTTTAGAATGAAACTAAGAAATGAAATCAAAAATATTGTATCATCAGTTACATTTTACCCAAAAGGGATTAACCAAATCGAACCGTCTAGAAATCATCGCTGCTTCAAGATAAAGTTTAATAATGGCAACTATAGATTATTTAGTTATGACAGCGTCAATTCTAGCTACATGATGACAGTATACAAAAATGACGAAGAAATTGAATGGATGTATGATCGCAAAAATAAAAAATATAAAACAATTCAAAACCTAAAGAACAAGTGACTGTTAAGTCAGTTCTTCTTTTTCTTGCCTCAAGATTACGTTTTTGACGGCTGTTGGAGTCCACGAACCAGTCTTGCCTCTGGCTGTTAAGATACCGCTCTCATTTAACTCTCTTGCAATTTGATTAAGACTCAACCCTTTGCTCTGAAGTTCGTTGATCTTGGGGGTGACCTTCTTTGCAAAACTTACAGCCTTTTCTTTTCTAGCAAGAACGCCAAGCCTTCTCCCTTTTGCCGCTGAAGAAGCGTTTAGATTTTGAGGGTTGCCTAGGGTCTTCCCCTTAGACTTCGCAGCTCTCAGGGCCATTTTGGTGCGTTGAGAGACGAGTTCAACCTCACGCTGAGCCATTGCACCATATAGGTTGATGGTAAACTGATCGCAGCCGGGCAGGTCACATACTACAAACTCAATTTTGCTTTCTGCCAGAGAGGTAATGTAGTGAAGGGAGCGAGAAAGTCGATCTAGCTTTGCAATGACAAGCTTACTTCCAGTTAGCTGAGAATGTCTGATCGCTTTTTCAAGCTCCTCACGGTTGTTGTTCTTTCCGCTTTCAACTTCTATGAATTCAGCATCAAGTACCCCACCGCTAGCTGATATGAAATCACTTACCTGTTTCCTTTGAGCTTCAAGCCCTAAGCCGCTTTTGCCTTGCCTGTCTGTTGAAACTCTAAGGTACGAGGTGAACCGATCTTGACTCATGTTAGCTCCGTATAAAAACAGTGAACGTTGGTTTACTGTAATTAAACGGGCTGGCCAATTGATGTCAACAACTATTCTGACCGCCTTTAATTCTTCTTTTCTTGTGTTTGACGTTTTTGGGATAGGTGAAATGTGATCTGAGCCAAAGCCGTATTATTTTGATAGTGCTGCCAAGACTTTTTCAATGTTTGATTGTTTTTTGAGTTCGTTTTCTCTTTCTTTTCGATCTTTAGAAAGTTCTTTGTTTAATTTTTTATTATCTTGAAATTGTTTATCGATAATCGAACGTTTCTTTTCCTTTTTTAATTCTAGCTCTTTTCTAGCCTTCTCTTGCTTCTCTCGTTCTTTATTCGCTCTCGCCAATCTCCTGTCGTAATCGTTCATAAAACCCTTTCTAGTGATAATCAGAAAGACCTTGTTGGCCCAATAGTTTTACATCGGCGTAACTTGACTCATCTCTAACTTCTTTAAGGATATAATTCACAGCGTCATCACTATATTTTTCAATAATATGGAAGCACCCAGCATTTAACCCAGAAACACCGTCTGTGTTTTCATATTCAACTTTAGGAGTAGTGTAGGGAAAAACATTTTCCCCTTTGTTATTCAATAGATTTACCGATGATTTTTGTACAATGTCCATAAATTCAAAAACATTGAATCTGTTGTTTTTACCCAAGTCGTTGATAAGCATGTGTATATGAAAGTCGCTAAACCCTTTTCCTAGACTCTTTTCTATAGCAGCAAATCCATTAATATGTTGCTTCTTTTCTAAATATTTACGACCAAATGACTTTTTGTTTATATTCGAAATAAGTTTATTTGTATTTTTTAGATTGTTTAATCTTCCATTAGTTGTATAGAACTTTATTGTCAACATTATCCTGTAATCATTACGTGACAACCATCTATTTAACTCGTTTATATATTCATTGTTTCTCTTTTTGTATTTATATCCCATCTATATAATCATCAGGCAATAGTACTCTATAGACAATCAGGTTATTGCCTTAATAGCTGTAGGGTTATCCTATGCGGAGTACAGCCGAGCTTATGCCACCAGCCTTCCATATGTAAGTTTTGAGCACTCAAGTTCCTGAACAACAAATATACCAGCAAGCAATATGCCAATAAAATTAGACACTTATTTGCTGCATGCATGGTTGATGAATGTCTCATTTTTTCCTTTAAAATAAGGGAAAATTGAAGCACTATTTCTTCTGCTGACCATTTTTGATTGAACTAATTGTTATGCGAATGTGCGTAAAATTGTCATATGACGTGTAAAATATGCGCACTACTGTAGTTCAAATCCGACCTTGAAAGTTCGAGTCAAAACAAATGAGCTTACCCAGTGCTTATGCTCAGAAGTCAGGAATTTCCTGATAGTAATGTGAGAGCTAATTCACTATAATTCTGGCGTTACAATTCCGTAAAAACCTCAAATGAGCATTTTGCCAGCCAGTGCCTTAGCGCACTCAAGCCCCTTTTGCAGATAAAGGGGCTCAACTACGTCAAGACGTTGTCCAACGCCAATGCAATATTCTGATTTTGAGGTAAGGAGTCTATAGATGAAGAAAATTACATGGATCATTATAGCTCTAAGTTTTTTGATTTTGACTGCTTGTGGCGGGGGCGGTGGAAGTAGCGATACCCCCGGCGTTCCTATAGCGAACGCAGGTGCAAACCAAAGTGTCCACGTTGGTGATCTTGTTATATTAGATGGCTCTGCAAGCACAAGCCCGTCAGGGGAAACTATTACATATCTATGGGCGTTTAAATCTGCACCAAGTGGAAGTAGTGCAACGCTCAATGATCCTTACGTAGCAAAACCAACCTTCACACCAGATATTGAAGGAATTTATCTTATTTCGCTAATCGTCATTTCAAGTTCGAACGAAAGTCTCGAAGACTTGGTGACTGTTACGGCCACTACGAGGAATGCAGCACCTGTGGCAGACGCTGGTGTCGATCAGAATGTTGTAACGGGAGATGTGGTCACTCTGGACGGAACAGCTTCCAGCGATGCCGATGGTG
>PKUI01000065.1 GCA_002869605.1 Desulfuromonas sp.
GGAGGTAGTTCGTAGGCTGGTGCCGCGCCCGGTCTTCAAAACCGGTGGGGGGCGTATCCCGTCCCCGGTGGGTTCGATCCCCATCTACCTCCGCCAATTTAAATCCAAGAAAAACTACGGAAGACCAAAAGGCCACAAATTTGCTGGCTTTTTTGGTTTCAAGTGTCCATGTGCGTCCATTGTGTTACTGTAAAAGCCAAAGCATTTAGGGATAAGAATAGGGATAACTC
This sequence comes from Desulfuromonas sp., assembly GCA_002869605.1. The sequence continues at coordinate 231 of PKUI01000065.1, forward strand.
GAATTGAGACAATCAGGTTATCCCTAAAAGGAGCGCGGACATGGCCAGAAAAACTACCCCATCTACTCCGCCAATTCTCTTCCAGAAAAACCACGAACGACCAAGAGGTCAGAAATACTGCCAAACAAAAAAAGGAGATAGTAAGTTGGCATGACCTTTCTCCTATTCAGCCCAAAAACTTAACATGAGACTGGGCCAAATCTGTGGGGTCAGGCCACTCGATATGAGGTCTCGAAAAAAGAAAAGAGCCGCCACAAAACATGTGGCGGCTCTTTTTACTTAGAGAGCCGTGTGGCGGTACTTTTCCAACATCTTTGAAGATTGCTCGCGGCATGTCATCAGGCGGTTACGGATCACCTCACAGGTTTGGTTCTGTGACGTAGGCATGTTATCGAGCTCTGCAAGACACTGTTTAAGAGACGCATCATTTCCCTGCAAGGTCTCCACCAGTCCGCGCAGGTCGTCGATCAAAACGTTCACATGCTGCGCAAGATCCTTGAGATCGTCCTTTTCACGTAACTCCAAATTGACATTGAGTTTCCCATCACTCACATCAGTAAGTATCTGTTTAAGACGATAGACCGGCCCCGCAATACGGTGGGTCATGAAGATGGTTCCGAGGCTCATGAGTAATATCATGGCGGCCAGAATCGGCCAGCTACTGTTGTGCATATTCATAAGCATACGGGCGATCTGGGCCTGATCTTGCAGCGGAATGCCCGACAACACGGAAGAGATGTAAGGCGCCAGCAGCAGACAGATAAAAAAGGCCGTGTAGACCAGCAGCAGAATCAACGTCTGTACAACGTACTTGGTCTGCATTCTTTTGTTGATAAACAGTTGTTTTCTTTTTTGTGTAGTCATGGCTCTTTCCCGGTTTGAATGCCCTTAGGAGTCAGCAGGATCGTCGTCTGTTGTTTGTCGGTCGCCGTAGCGGTGAGGGTATAGTCCGACACCGAACTGGAATAGCTGTCGATCGAGGAGAAATCCGTGTGTATTTGCTCGAGAAGACTCTCGGTAAACACGGCGCCGCCGGTGGTGTCCTTGCCGGAGGTGAAATCGATGTTTGCCGGATATGTCTGGTGTTTGTGATGGTAGAGTTTGAGGGCTTTGCCGACGGTATCGATGGTGTTGTGGGCCAACGTCAGCTTGGCCTTATCAACGTAATCAAAGTAGGTCGGAACGATGATGGCAAAGAGGGCGGCCAGAATGATAAACACCATCAGCAGTTCCAGGTAGGCGGAACCGCGAGGCTGTTTCAGCGAAAAAGAAAAGGGTTTCGAGCGCATAGACATCCTTTAATTTTTGCTATTGAACATGAAACGGGGACGAAAATCAAATAATGGAAGAAATTTTGAAATGTGAGTGGGAATAGTATTGACGGCAAAGTTCAAGCTTTTTAGCGTTGGAGACAAAAGGGTTTAGAATGGATTGGCCTTCTGCCACGAGCCAAATCAAGTGTATTGGTTCGGGGACACTGACAGAGCAGAGGACTACTTCGGGGAAGAGGTGGTAGCAAAAGTGATAGCGAGTTAAAATAAAAACGGGTTATGCTATCGCTTAACCCGTTGATATTAATTGTATCCAGGAACAGAATCGAACCGACAACACGAGGATTTTCACTCCGTCATATACAAGCTAAAAGGCCCCGCTTAAAAACAGCGGGGCCTTTTTGTTACTGAGTTGAAACAAACCTCATTCATCGAACAGGACAAGCTCAGGGTCCCCGGTGACCTGAGGATTCTGTGACCGGCCGTATAACCGCCGGGCCGAGTAGGAAACCTCTTCCTGGAGGTAGCCCTTAATCTCGCCCAGAGTAATTTTGCCGTCACCATTGCCGTAACCGGCCCCGTCGGCGGCACCACCAATTCCCTGCAAAAACATGCTGGTAAACAGGCCATGCTCGGAATTCTGATCCCAGGAGGCGACTTCTGAGAGGCCGGCAGCGGTTAGCACCGCAGTCTTCTTGAGCACCACTGGTTTGTTGTCTTTTATTTTCAGCGAAATCGACGACGCATTGCGTACCACGGTACCATTGGATGACACCCCGGAGAAGCAGGCATCGAGGATGATGGTGGTGGAACGGGCCGGGACCTTGGACAGGTTGGCGTAGAAGGTGTCGAGCGGATAACCGTTGAGTTCGACTTTCAGCGGGTTGGCATCGACCGGAAGCAGGTAGCCTTTACCGTTGGATAGCCCCGGAGCACCATGCCCGGAGTAGTAAATAAAGACGTCTGACATATTGGGCCGCACCCAGTCAAACAGCTTCCCCTTGGGGTTGTTGTTCGAGCCGAAGGTGCTGATCAGATCAGCCTGGGTAGCATCCTTGAGGTAGATCACGTTCCCTTCGAGATAACCGAGGGTACGGGTCACATAATTGTAGATCGCCTGGGCATCGTTATGGGCATAGTCTACATCAGGCACATCCTGATTGTTGTTGGCATAATAGCGATTACCGATGATTACCGCCACGCTGTAACGATGTTCACTGCTCGCCTTCGGCGGTGGCGTGGTGGCAACTTTAGGCGAACGCTCGGCAGGGGTAGGCGCCTTCGATTGCACAACGACGCTCGGGGTAATCGGGCCCTTCTGAAGTTTGGCCAGAGTTTTTGCGGCAAGGGCACGTACCTTCCTATGCCGGTCTTTCTTGGCCATCTTCTCGAGTGCCGCCACAAAGTCACTACCACGATAGCCACCGCGATCCAACCCGACAAGGGCCATCTTGCGCACATTGGGATCGCGATCTCCGAGAAGCCTTACCATGAGTGACGTCGATTCGGAGTTCAACCCGAGGACCGTCACCGAGCGGATCATCTCGGCGCGTACCCGGGGATGCTTTTCGATTTCGATTTTATTGACCAGTACCGGGACCGTTTCAGAGGCTGACTGCTTGATCTTCGACAGATACTTGGCTGCAGACTTACGGATATTGGCATCACGATGATCCAGGGCGCGGATGAGTCCCGGAACCGCAGACGGGCTGGTCAGCATCTGCTTCGATTCGATACCGAAGGACTGATACCAGGCGGAGCGAGCCTGTACCGCCTGGCTGCTAACCGCAATCAGCGCCAGAACCAGCAGACCAGCACACAGAACATGCTTCAACCGATAAAAAATAAATTCTTGCAACATCAGCTCCCCGAACGTCTTTTTGTGAGACCGGAATCCTCCGCTGGCAAGACGCTTATTTGACGCCTCCCTGCCTCTGTCATTAATTTAAAGGCAAAACGTGCGCCAGCATCAGGACCTTCTTGATATAAACTAATTCTAACCACTTTACACCCGGCCCTGCAACTTTTGCAGACGAAAATCTCAGGCACTCCTCCTTGAACCTACAAACGCTGGCAAACAACAAAAAAACCTCCATCCGGAGGTCAATTGTTCATGTGCATCGTGCTCAATGTTGCACTATTTTGCCTCTCACTATCAGTGAGACTCCAGGTTGTTCGCTGAGCGGCCAATAGTTCGAGAGTATTTAATAAACCCGGTCGTCCATCATCATCTGCTCGAAGATTTGTCCCGGAGACCTGCTACTACCTTGCGCCAGCACCTTGAGCTGAGCATCGGGAGAGACCCCCTCGAGCCCCTGCTCGACAAGCACCTTCTGAACGCCATCGAGATTGAGCTGCATTTTGCCGGCAAGTTGCTTGAGGGTCATGAGCTCGGCGTGGGGAAACGGCGGCACCACATCTTCTCCCCGATACCAGAGGCTTTTGGTGAACTTGCCGAAGTCCATGACCGGCTGAAAAGGAACCACTCCGGCAGCACTGCCGGCCGTGAAGACAAGGGTCACCAGCAGCGCGGCTACCAGTTCGCGCCGCCCCTCCCAGAGTTGCCCGGCCTTGTCGCGCAGGTAGGCCAGGAAGATCTTCCAGTTGTACACCAGGTGCCACACGGCGAACCCGGTAAACAGCAGCGAGGTAAGGGTATGAATCGCCCCCCATTGCTCCTTGTCCAGCGTCAATAGGCGCCAATCGTTCCAATAGGCGATCCGCCCTTCGGGCATAACATAAATCACCAACCCCGAGACCAGCATCACCAGGGCCGATGCGGTCAAAACCAGGGAAACAAAGGAACGCCACTTGAAACGGTTCAACACCATCGATAACTCCTAAACATTTAGATAATTCGAATTTACCAATATATCCACGAACCGCCCGTTTTTCAAGCACCTTTTCCTTGCCCGGACGCAGCAGATACGTTATACCAGAAACAGCTTCAGGCAACCCATAGACTAGGAGAGTTACGTGGGCAAAACCCCTTCCAAAAGCAACTGCAACCCCCTGTGCAAAAAATGCCTGCGCAACTGCCGCCAGCCGCAGCAGGTGGTCTTGGTCGACTGCCCCCGTTTCATGCCCCTCCCCTTCAAGGTCGACAAGCACGTCTACGACCAACTCGACCTGTTCGCAGCCCCTGGGCAAGACCGCCCCTGACACGTCCCGAACCTTGTCGCAACCGCACCAGTGTGATATTGATTTATACTCCCTAACACTCACCGAGAAGACTTGGAGCATTGCAACCGTCATGAACGACCCGAATTCCCTGCTTCGCGCCCTTCCTTCCGTCGACAGGCTCCTCCAGGCGCCGGCACTCGCACGTCTGGCGGATGAGTTGCCACATATCTACCTCCTCGAGGCAGCCCAGCATGCCGTAGCGAGCTGCCGTACGGCACTCCTCTCTGGGGAAACACTCGACCAGCAGGAGCTAAGCGTTGATGGCGTCGCACAGCGTGCCGCAGAGAGTGCACTCCGGGCTACTCAGCCAAAGCTACGCAAGGTCATTAACGCCACCGGCACCCTGCTCCATACCAACCTCGGCCGCGCCCCCCTGGCAGCTTCAGCACTCGACGCGGTCACCTCGATCTCCCGTTCCTACAGCAACCTGGAACTCGATCTGGACAGCGGCAAGCGCGGACACCGCTACAGCCACATCGAAGAGCTGCTCTGTCGACTGACCGGAGCCGAGGCGGCTACCGCGGTCAACAACAACGCCGGCGCGGTGCTGCTCTGTCTGACCGCCATGGCGCGCGGCCAGGAAGCAATCGTCTCGCGCGGCGAGCTGGTCGAAATCGGCGGCGCCTTCCGGGTTCCCGACGTGATGGAAGCAGGCGGGGTTCGATTGCGCGAGGTCGGCACCACCAACAAGACCCACCCTCACGACTACCAGAACGCCATCGGCGATGAAACCGGGCTGTTGCTCAAGATCCACACCAGCAACTACCGCATCGTCGGTTTCACCGAGGACGTCAGCAGCTCCCAGCTGGTTGAAATCGGCCGCGAACACCAGCTCCCGGTGATGGAAGACCTCGGCAGCGGCATGCTGCTCGACATGACTCCGTTCGGCTTGCCGCGCGAGCCGACCGTTGCCGAAGCGGTTGCCTCCGGCCTCGATATCGTCACCTTCAGCGGCGACAAGCTACTCGGCGGTCCCCAGGCCGGGCTGATCGTCGGCAAACGCAAGGCGATTGAAACCATCCGCAAACACCCCATGGCACGAGCCCTGCGCATCGACAAGATGACCTTGGCGGCCCTTGAAGCAACCTTGCGTCTCTATCTCGAGCCGCAAAAGGCCCTCGATGAAATCCCAGTGCTACGTATGCTCGACATTTCTGCCCCGGAACTGCTCAAGCGGAGCCGTGCCCTGGCGCGCAAGCTGCGCAGCGTCTGCGGGGAAAAGGCCCGTATCGAGGTCGTCGCAGAATCGTCATGCGTCGGCGGCGGCGCACTGCCGCTGACCGAACTCCCCGGTTCAGCCGTGGCAGTCACCCCGACCGGAATGAGCGTCGACACCCTGGCCGAACAGCTGCGCAGCCGGCAACCGGCAGTCATCGGACGCATCCAGAGCGAGCAGCTGATGCTCAACCCGCGCACGCTGCGCAAGGATGAAGAAACCCTGCTGGTCAGCGCCCTGCAACAGGCTATCCAGCCTTAAGCTGCGAGGAGAGGTCATGCCAGAAGATACCAGCAATCGCCTGATCAAACGTATCGAACGGCTCAACGCCATCGGCACGGACCTTTCAGCAGAACGGGACCACAACCGCCTGCTTGAGCATATCCTGCTCGGCGCCAAGGAACTGACCCGGGCCGACGGCGGCAGCCTCTACATCCTCGACGGTGACACGCTGCACTTCAAGCTGGTCCATACCACCTCTCTTAATCTGCACATGGGCGGCACCAGCGGCGCCCCCATCAAGTTCCCGCCAATTGCCCTGCATGAAGAGGACGGTACACCGCGGCGCCACATGGTGGTGACCCGGGCGGCCCTCGAAAACAGCGTCATCAACATTCCCGACGCCTACGCCGACACCGACTTCGACCTCTCCGGCACCCACGCCTTCGATCGCAACACCGGGTATCATTCACACTCGTTTCTGGCGGTACCGATGCAGGATCACGAGGGACATATCATCGGCGTCCTGCAACTGCTTAACGCCACCGACGAATCGGGCAAGGTGACCCCCTTCTCACGCGAAGACGAATCGCTGGTGACATCCCTGGCCTCCCAGGCGGCGGTCACCCTGAATCGCCAGCACCTGATCGACGGGCTGCAGACCCTGCTTCAGTCGCTTACCCGCCTGATCGCAAACGCCATCGACGACAAGTCACCGCATACGGCCGGGCACTGCCGGCGTGTCCCGGAAATCACCATGGCCCTGGCCCGGGCAGTGAATGACGATAACGGTCCGGCCTTTGCCGACACCCACTTCAGCGACGTGGAGCTCGAAGAACTGGAGATGGCTGCCTGGCTGCACGACTGCGGCAAGATCACCACCCCCGAATACGTCATCGAGAAACAGACCAAGCTCGAATCTATCTTCGACCGCATCGAACTGGTCGACACCCGCCTGAAGTTGATGCAACTCGAGGCCAAAATTGAGAAAGAGGGGTGCTCGCCAAAGAGCCAGCACACTACCCCGCGGCCAAGCCGCGAAGAGCTCGAGGAAATCCGTGATTTTCTGTATCGCTGCAACACCGGCGGCGAATTTCTGCCCGAAAAGGATCGCCAACGTCTCGAGGAAATCGCCGCACTCACCATCACCCCCCCGGGCGAGGTGAAAGCAAGTCCGCTGCTGACGCAGGATGAACTCACCCACCTGTCAATCCCCAAAGGGACCTTAACCGACGAGGAGCGCGCCTTGATCAACAATCATGCCGCGGTCACCATGAAGATGCTCACCGCCGTCCCTTTCCCCGACCACCTCAGCAAGGTGCCATTGATCGCCTGCAGCCACCACGAGCGGATGGACGGCAAGGGCTACCCGCAAGGCGTGCCCGCGGGGGAACTGCCGCTGCAGGCGCGCATCCTCGCCATCGCCGACATCTTCGAGGCCCTGACCGCAAGCGACCGCTGCTACCGGAAACCGATCTCCCTCTCCAAGACCCTTACCATCCTGACACACATGTGCAACGAGGGGCACATCGACCCCAAACTGTTTGAGCTGTTTCTGCACCACCGCATCTACCACGACTACGCCGAAAAATTTCTCAAGCCGGACCAGATCGACGATGTCGACACCGCTTCACTCATCGCACTCCTGCAGGACCAGATCTGAAACGAAGACTCATCACCCGTTGACAGGATCTCCCGATCCGTTTATTACATTCTCCAAACCAGACCAGGGGTTCAATCCAACCCGGCTCAGCTTCAGGTCGTCGGCAACACCTGGTGCGTGGCATATTCCGAACAGGAAGTATTTCAAATGAACAAAATCATCGAAACGGTACATCTCTCTGTTGCACTTGCCGTCCTGGTCCCCGCTCTGCTGCTAAGCACACTCTCCGAAACCGCCGTCGCAGGCGAACCGATCGGCCGCGCCGAAACCTACGCCGAAACCTGTGAAAAACATCGCCGAACCCGTCAGCAAAACCAGCAACCCGGCGCCCAAAGACGAGGTGAAACCCGCGGCTGCGAAAAAACCTGCCCCCGCAGCGGCGCAGAGCGTGAAAAATCAGGAGACAAACAAGCCCCGTCCCGCTGACAGCGTCGCCCCGACTGACCAGAAAGCGCCTGTGACTGCGGTGCAGAAAAACGTAACAAAAAGCCCTGACGCCCAAAACAAACATGCTCCACAACCGGCATCGTCCAGTACAGAAGCTCCACAAATCGTGCCACCCCTCGAAGCGGACGGCGAACAGCAGGCCCAACCGGAGGGAGCTGTGCCCGGGGAGATCTCCCCGGGCATAGCTCCTGCCACCTCATAGAAGACGTCGGGGAAAACCATTGCAACCATGGGTCGTGTATCCATGCTGGTACGGCTTGCTCCACACCATACTTTCATGCTAGCTTGTGCCTCGTCCTGAAAGCTTATTACGCTTTGATTTCCGTAACTTAAGTATACGAATCGGGTACAGATCGAACGGTCTCCCCGTCCCAGGAGCAAACCCACATGGCAACCCTTCCCCCGGTTATCGTCGGCACAGCCGGCCACGTCGACCACGGCAAGACCGAACTGATCCGTGCCCTGACCGGGGTCGAGACCGACCGCCTGCGCGAGGAGAAGGAGCGCGGCATCTCCATCGACCTCGGCTTCGCTCCATTCCGCCTGCCGAGCGGCCGCCTAGCTGGCGTGGTCGATGTCCCCGGGCATGAACGCTTTATTCACAACATGCTCGCCGGAGTCGGCGGCATGGATCTGGTGCTGCTGGTGATCGATGTCATGGAAGGGGTCATGCCCCAGACCCGTGAGCACCTGCAGATCCTCGAACTGCTCGGCATACAGCATGGCATCGTGGTGCTGACCAAGGTCGATCTCGCCGAGAGCAGTGACTGGGTCGACCTGGTCGAGGAGGAGGTGCGTGAAGAACTCGCCGGCACCTTCCTCGAAACCGCGCCCTGTTGCCGCGTCGCCTCGCCGAGCAAGCAGGGGATCCCCGAGCTGGTAAAAACCATCGAGGGCATTCTTAAGGCCTTCGAAGCGAAAGATGCCAGCGGCCCGTTGCGCCTACCGGTCGATCGTCATTTCAGCGTCGCCGGTTTCGGAACCGTGGTCACCGGCACGCTGCTTTCCGGCAGCATCCATCCCGGAGACACCATCGAGATCCTTCCCCCCGGCAAACAGCTCCGCGTCCGCGAGATACAGGTGCACGGCAAGAAGACCGACGGAGCCCAGGCGGGGCAACGTGTCGCTCTCAACATCGCCGGCCTGGAGCGTGATCAGATCAAGCGCGGCGCAGTGATCGGGACCCCGGGGATCTTCGAACAGACCGAACGCCTCGATGCCCGCCTCACTCTGCTCCCCGAAGCACCCCGTCCGCTGAAGTTCCGCGACCCGGTGCACTTCTACCTCGGCACCGCGCGGGTCGTCGGCCTGGTGGCGCTGCTCGACCGCGACCAGCTTGAACCGGGCGAGAGCGCCCTGGTCCAGATCCACCTCGACCGTCCGCTGGTCGCGCATCGGCAGGACCGCTTCATCATCCGCTCCTATTCACCGATGACCACCATCGGTGGTGGACAGGTCATCGACCCGGCGCCGGTTAAGCATCGCCGCTTTCGCGACGACGTGCTGCAGGCCCTCGCCGACCTGGAGTCTGGGGAACGCTCCTTCCTGCTGCAGAAGATTGCCGCGCAGGGATGTGTACGCACCAAGGACCTCGAAGGGGTCGCGGGGCTCGGCAGCGAACGGATACAGGACCATCTCGAAGCGCTCAGCACTAGCGGCACCCTGGTTGCGCTCGCCGACCAATGGACCACCACCGAGCAGGCCCGAGCATGGAGCAACGAACTATGTGAACGCGTGAAACGCTTCCATGCCGAACAGCCGCTGCAGCCCGGCATGCCCCATGCCACCCTCAAGGCAGTCCTCCCGGGCCAGCTCTCCGTCAAGGGGTTTGACGCCCTGCTCGCGCCGCTACTTGAAGAGAGCACCCTGGTCCGCCAGGACGACCTGATCGCCGCCGCGGGACACAGCGTCGAGCCGCCCGCCGAGATCAAGGCCGACATCGAGCGGCTCGCCACCGCCTATCGCGACACCGGCATGCAGGCCAACAACCGTCGAGAGATGTGCGAAAAGATCGGACTCCCGTTCGCCAAGACCGAACCGCTCTACACCTTCCTGCACAGTAACGGCACCCTGGTGCGCCTGAACGAGGAAATCTCCCTGCACCACGAGAGCTACGAGCGTGCCCTGGAGATCCTGCGCCAACACTTCGGCACCCAGGAGACGCTGACCCTGGCGGAGTTCCGCGACAAGATCGGCAGTGCGCGCAAGCAGACCCAGGCACTGCTCGAACATTTCGACGGCTTGAAATACACCATGCGTAAGGGAGACGCGCGGGTCGCCTGGAAACTGCCCAAGCCCGCGTGACGGCTACCCGTCAGAGCCGTTTTTACGAGAACATCGCGCGGCATTCTGCTATGCTGAGCGAAACCCTTAAAGGCGAGGACCATGAGCCACAAGAAAATCAAGCTGACCGGCATGTCCCGCACCAGCGGCTGAGCGGCCAAGCTGGCCCCCGGGCCTCTGGCGCAGGTTCTGCGTCAACTACCCGAATTTAACGACCCCAACCTGCTCTCGGCCGACATCCCGTTTGCCGATGCCGGCATTTACCGGCTGCAGGAGAACCTGGCGCTGGTCCAGTCGCTCGACTTCTTTACACCGGTGGTCAACGACCCGCTGAGCTACGGCAAAATTGCCGCGGCCAATGCGCTCTCCGACATCTACGCCATCGGCGCCCGGCCGGTAACTGCCCTGAACATCGTCGGATTCCCCCCGTGCCTCGACAAGTCGATTCTCACCGAAATCCTCACCGGCGGCGCGCTCAAGATCGCAGAGGCCGGGGCGGTACTGGCAGGTGGTCACACCGTCGACGACGACGAACCGAAGTACGGTCTGTCTGTTACCGGAGTCGTCGACCCGGCAGCCATGCTTACCACTGCCGGTGCGCAGTCCGGAGACGTGCTGGTGTTGACCAAGCCGCTCGGAACCGGGATCTTGTCAACCGCGCTCAAAGGGGAAGTTCTTGCCGAACAGGAGATGAACGACGCCATCGAGGGTATGCAGACCCTGAACCGGGCTGCAGGGGAAGTGATGCTCGAGATCGGGGTACACGCCTGCACCGACATTACCGGCTTCGGGCTCCTTGGTCACGTCAGCGAACTGGCCGAAGCAAGCCAGGTACATCTCGAACTCGACGGGGGACGTCTGCCGACCTACGCGAAGGTTGACGAAATGACCGCTATGGGGCTAATCCCGGAGGGGAGTTACAACAACCGCACCTACTACCTCTCAAGGGTGGAGAACGGAGTAACTCTTCCCGCAACGCTGCTCGATATCCTGGCCGACCCCCAGACCTCGGGTGGCCTGCTGATTGCCCTGGAAAAAGACAAGGTTCCCGACCTGATGCGGAAGCTGCGTGAACGGAACGTGGAGGGCTGGATCGTCGGCCGGGTTACCGATGGTACGCCCGGCATGATCAAGATCCGCTAGAGACGCCTCAAAACCCAACCCAAGGGAATAAAAAGTCACTCCATTTTGCCGCATTACCCTCAAAACTCATCGTAGCGCCAGCGGTTATGGAGCCAGAACCACTGCGCGGGGTTATCGCGCACAGCATCCTCGATAATATCGTTACATTGCTGGGTATGACCCATGATCGTTGCAGGGTCCGAAGTGGGTTCAAAGTAGATCTGTTCGCCAAAACTTGTCCGGTAACGCCCCTCTTCCGTACGCAGTGTAAAGCCCGGAACCACTGGCGCTCCTGACTTCATGGCCAACTGAACCAACATCGTCGTCGTCTTGGCCGGCCTCCCGAAGAAGTTGGCCTTGACCCCCTCCCTGTGGTGCTGGTCGAGCAACACACACACGACCTTCCCTTCTCCGAGAGCCTTGAATATGCGCCGGGCTCCCCGTTTCGCATCAATCATTTCAGCCCCGCCCTGTTCGCGATTTGCACGGATAAAGGCATCTATGTGAGGGTTCCTGATCTTTTTTGCAATAAAGGCGGTCGGGTAGCCGAGCCGAGGCAAGAAACAGGATCCCGCTTCCCAGTTCCCGAGGTGCCCGGTGAGTATGAGCACTCCTTTTCCGGCAGCATGCGCCTTCTCCAACCTTTCAAGGTGCTCAAATTCAAAATGACGGGACAGGTCTTTTTCAGAATGAAAGCGCTTCATCTGAACAATGTCCATCATCAACACTCCTAGGTGCCTGAACATCGCCTTGATGCCCGACGCAACAGCCTGCTCGGAAAGTTCAGGCATAGCTCTCTGCATGTTTTGTTTCGCTAACCTGCGTCGCCGTGGTAACGCGCCGTGGCATAATCGCCCAAGCTTGTCTCCCACGACCATTGCCCAGCGTCTCGGCAATAGATTAATTCCGGAGATCAAGCAGCGACACAGCAGATATTCAACCAGGTAGTTTAAACGCATGTTTTTCTTACCCATCACAGCCTCCGGAGACAAAAACTCAAGAGCAGATACAAAAAGCCCATCTTCTACCGAAGATGGGCCACAGGGATGACGGAGCAACAACTTTATTCGGCGGCCCGGCTACCCGCGAGGGGTCCGTGGCTTTGTGTCACCGGATTGCTCCAGCTTTGCCCTTATCGCAAAATATCGTTTTATTATCGTTTAATTCAGACCATCTGTATACTTAGAAATAGCTAACAATCCTCCCTACAGGTCTCCGGTCAGCTCTTGCAGGGCATACAGCTTCGGATTGAGATCCCGCAGCGTCTCGGCGATATCTAGCAGCGCCTCGGCATCAAGCCCACACTCCTCGTCCCGCCCCTGAAACCAGTCGAAGCCCTTGGGCAGTTCGCTGTAGCGACCATCTCGCAACAACGAAGCGTCCACCAGATCGTTGACCCTCCCTTCGGCCTCCCACGGGTCACGATAGTTGAACTGGCGTGCCACCACATGCAGGCCCATGCCGTTGGGAAACCCCGCCTTGACCTCGAAGGAAAACTCGCGGGGCGCACCATAGCTCTCGGTCCGGCCCGAGCGTCCCATCACCTTGGCTCCACACTTTTCCAGTAACGCCTTGACCGATTCGACGGTCATCGGTTGGTTCGAATCCACTCTCTGCTCCTTTTCATGCTTCGAGGCGCAGCTCGACGCCCCAGGTAGCCGGTTTCCGGCCATCGGCGGTCAACACCCACAAGGTCGGAATCTCCATGCTCTCGGGAGCCTCGCCGTAGCCATCGGTGAGGTAGATGATCGCTGCGGGCCGCGGCTGCATCGCTGCCGCATGCTCAAACACCGGGCGCAGGTCGGTAAAGCCGCCACCGAGATAGACATCAAGCGTCTGCGGTGCACCGCGCAGGGTTTCGATTCTCTGGATACGGCTCCCCGAGTAGAGAATCGTCAGCAGGCTGTCACGCCCCCGGGCAATCTGCAACAGTTCCCTGGCAAACGCCTCGCGCAATTGCTGTTCATTCGTCGAGTAGCTGCTGTCGACCGCCACTACCAGGTTCAGCCTCTGACGCTTGCGTATCCCCGGTGTATTCTGTCCAAAACGACGGTGCGGACGCTTCCAGGTCGAGCGCCGGCCGATGCGCCCCGCGGTCGCAACGAACTGCCTCAACACCTGCGGCCATGGGAGCGCGGGAGGCTGCAGCCAGCTCTCTACCAACGTCTGCAGATCGCCGGGCAGTTCGCCGTGACACTTCCTATGGGTATCGCGCACCAGGTTGCGCACCACCTCCTCGGCCAGCCGCTGCGGGGTGCTATCCGCTTCCTGCCAGACTCGGTGATCGTCGATGGCCTCCAAGGATGCGTCGTCATCCGGCCTGTCATTGTCGCCGGTGCCGACGTCCCCCGCTTCGCTGGGCGAGTCGTTTCCCACCCCCTCGCCGTGCAGGTTGCCGGTATCGAACGGCTGATGGATGACCCGGTAGTATTCTTCGGCGGCAAGCCCCGGCGGCAGCTTGAGCCGCTCCGGCTGCACGGCCTGCACCGGAAGACCAACGATGCCGGGGTTAACCGCCAGGTCGCATGCGAGATCCCAGTCGTTCGGCAGACGTCCGGCACGCCGCGTCGGGTGCAGGTGCAGGATATGTTTGAGGACATGTTCGAGCAGTGCCTGGCGCTCATCAGGAGAAAAGTCGAGCAGGCGCCCGGGGTTGATGCACAGGGTCGGCACCCCATCGCGGACCGTCACCCCCAACGCTTCGCTCGAAGCGCTCCGTCGACGACGGAAACCGAGCAGGAAATGTCCGTAAAACGGCCGCTCCTTGAGCAGGCGCACGACCGCATTTTCAAGTACGCGCATCTAGGATTGCCTTCAAATGTTTCTCAGTTGCTACGGGGTTCGCAAAGGTATTGGATGCAAAGCGCCCGCAGTGACAAAAACCAGGGGAACGCAGCAGACGATGCCTTTGCGGATCCCGACTAGGAGGCTGCCCGGCTGATCTCGGCAATGACGTCGAGGACCTTGCCATCATAGCGGTCGTCACACAGGCGGTTGGCCACCTGTGGGATACGCAGTAACGCCTTCACCAGCGCAAAGCGCAAGTCGCGCGGCAACACGTCGATGTAGGCAACCAGGTTCGCCTCACGTTTCTCACTCACAGCCTGGTCACCCTGCAGTAAGGTGATCACTTCGTGCAGCGTCACCGCCTGTGCATCATCCCGCTGTCCGGCGGCCTGCGCGGACACCCCCTGCCAGTCATCGAGCACCTGTTCGGCGGTCAACGGGCGCCCCTTTTGCTCGGCACACCAGCGCAGAAACGTAACCGCGGCGGCCTCGCCGACAATTCCGGCGTAGACCTCCATCTCCAGGTCGGCCGGAAAGCGGCAGTTCTGGCGCAGGATGCTGACCATCTCCCAGGCGCGCTCGGTCGGTTCGATGTTCAAGTCCATGGCTCCACCCGGCGCCGCCAACAGCTGTTGATTTGCGCCGAGGAACTGGCGTACCTCGTCATCGAGCCCGCGCTCGCGAGCGTAACGCGCCCAGCAGGTGTAATCGCTTTCGACGTAGAGTAGCACCATGCGATCGAGCAGCGCCCGGTCAAGCGGTGCCACCTGATAGGTCCCATCGGGGGGATTGATGGTCACCACCACCTTGTGCTTCGGGGCCATCTGATGGGTGTGCAGGGAGCGGCGCTGCCCTTCGACCGGCGGTTCGACGAACTGGAAGATCGCCTGCAGGGTATCCTCCTGCTGGGCGCGGTTAAGCTCGTCGCAGTGCACCACCGTCGGGGCATCGGCATCGAGAGGCCACCACGAGGGACGCGACCAGTGCATGGTCTCTCCCTCCCGATAGGGGATGCCGACCAGGTCCCCGACCTCCATCTGCCCCAGCCGCAACGAGGTATAGCTTAGCTCCATGGTCCGGCAAACCTGCACAATGCCGGCGGTCTTGCCGACACCGCGATGCCCGACCACGCACGGGGTCAGGTCGGTCTTGGTGATAATCTCGGCGAGTACGGTTTTCAGCTGTTCAATGTTCATGAACAAACCCCTTTTTGGGTGACTATTTTGGTCAGGTATTGCAGTCTATCCGAAAGCGTCCCTCATGTCCATACACTGTTCAGGATTGCTTTATACCCCACCGTACAGTAAGGTACAGAGATCTAAACAACAAAGGATATTTCAATCATGTTCGGACTCGGCTTCTGGGAACTCGCCATCCTCGCTATTGTGCTCGTCGCCATTTTCGGGATCGGCCCGGTTAAAGCGTTCGCCGCCAAAGCCATGGCGGCAAAAGATCAGCTGGATGAAGCCACAAGCTCGCTGCGAGACCCTCTGGGACTACGTGACTTAAACAAGAAGAACCAGAACGAAAAAGACTAAGCCCCCCCAAGCGAAAGCCTTGCCCCGCCTCTAAGGCCGGTCTTGCTCCCCTGCTTCGCCTCGGGAATTTCCTGATTGCCCCCTGTGAAGGAATAGGTAACCATTTAGAACCATTCAATGTCATGGAGGAAAGCATGTTAAAGCAATTGCTCTGTTTGGTGTTGACTTTGCCTTTGTTTCTCGCTGCATGCGGAGGAAGTAGCGGTGGGGGGTCCCCCACACCCCCGACGTTAGCCGACTGGACCTACATGGTCTACATGGGAGCCGACAACAACCTTTCAGACTTGGCTCTCTCGGACCTGCGCGAAATGAGTCAGGTCGGCTCAACTGCCAACGTCAACGTGGTAGTCCAGACCGAGTTCAGCAGCTTCTACACTGACCCAAGTAGCACCGAGTTCAACACCTTCTACACCGACCCGAGTGGAACCTATAACGGCGATACCCTGCGCGTCTACCTGACTAAGAACTTCACGAATAACATTGTACAACCAATCGGGAATGTCGACATGGCCTCCCCGCAGACCCTCACCGACTTCATCACCTGGGCAGCAACCAACTTCCCGGCCGAGAAATATGCCCTGGTCATCTGGGATCATGGCGACGGCTGGAAGACCACCAATCTTGCCCGCGGGGCGGTAGCGGACGAGACCAGCGGCAGCTTCATGAGCCTGCCCGAACTGGCCCAGGGGGTACGCGACGCCGAGGTTCCCCTTGAGGTCCTCGACTTCGATGCCTGCCTGATGGGAATGTACGAGGTCGCTTACGAATTTATCGAGCTGGTCGACTACATGGTCTTCTCCGAAGAGAATGAGCCGGGCTATGGCAATCCCTACGACACCATCCTCGCTCACCTCACTACCAACCCGGCCATGGACGGAAAGACCCTGGCGCAAACCGTCGTCAGCGACTATGTCAACTACTATGTGTCCAGCAGCTATCCTGACGTGGTTACCAAGTCGGCCATCGACATGGCACTGCTCCCCGAGCTACACACCCTGCTCGGCAACCTCGCCGAAAATGTCATCTCAGAGTTTGACTCCGTCTCAGCTGCCGTAACCCAGGCGATCAGCAACAGCCAGCACTACGCCTACTATGAAAACCACGACCTCTACGACTTCTGTTATCGCTTGGCGAGCAACCTCGTTTCCGGTGCCACCAAGAATTCTGCACAGGCGATCATCGATTTTTACAATAACAACGATCTTATCGTCGCCAACAAGTTCAACGGTGCCGGCGTGGCCAACAGCCACGGACTGGCCATCTACATCCCCTCCAGCACGCTGGTCTCGACTGACGGACAGGTCGACACCATGGCCGAATACGAGACGCTGCACAGCAACTCGGTCGACCTCGCAGCTTACGACTGGGCCGACGCGGTTACTACCATCATCGGCGCCAACATCGAATCCCTAAAACTCGGCGGCTTCAAGTTCTACGTCGAATGGGATAGCGATGCCGACATCGACCTGATGGTCTGGGAACCGAACGATCTCTACGCTGCCTGGATGGGACTGAACACCCCTAACGGCTTCTTCTCCGGCGACTCACTGGTAACCGGCGAGTCCGCAGAGTATTACATCAGCAACGACTACATCCAGGAGGGACCGTATGACGTGTTAATCTACTACTACGACAACGGTCCAACCTCGACCTCGGCCAACGTCACCTTCCACTACTACGACCCCGAGATCGATAACAACTGGCATACCCTAGGACCGATGCCTATGAGCCTTGCGAACCCTTATCCAGATACCACCCTATACGCCGGCCAGCTAAACTATCTGGACAGCTTCTCCGACTGGTGGTACCCCCTGGGCTTTACCCGCCTCCGGGAACTTTCCCCGCTGGGGTACGGCAACCGGGCCGTGAGGCTTACGCTACCCAAGGCCAAGTCTCCACTCCTTGAGCAGAGCACGAGGGATTGACATGCCACGACTCATACACATAGCCGTACTCGGCCTGGCGCTGACAACCATCTCCTGCCGCCCTCTCCCGACGGAGCCGATCGTAACCGCCGAGAGCGCTACGACCCCGACCATCCGGCAACTGACAGACCCGGCGCAGGTACAGCTGAACCAGCCGGTCACCATCCGTGGCGCCTTCAAGGGATGGAGCGGCAACTGTCAGGGAGGACCTCCGGTCAGCCGCAGCGACTGGATGCTTGAAGACGACTCGGGCTGTATTTATGTCCACGTCGCCCCCCCTCGGGGGCATGACCCCCTCAAGCCGAACGGCGAGACGCTCATTGTCCCGGGGATTCTCAAGCAGTCCTCCGAGGGAACGATCTACCTCGACAACCTGGCTCCACCTCGACGGTGACGGCTCATTAAATGACAAAAAGCCCCTGCCTTCCGGCAGGGGCTTTTCTTGTTGCTGTGTAGTGTTTTACGTTTTAGACCAGTTTTTTGAGTGCGGCCATCACATCCTCGTAATCGGGCTCGGTCGGCACCTCGGGAACGATCTGGCGATAGACGACCGTCCCGTCCTTATCCACGATGTAAACCGCGCGCGCAATCAGCTTGTTCTCCTTGATCAGCAGCCCCCAGTTCTGTGCAAAGGATCGCTCCTGGTAATCGGAAAGGGTCTTGATCGCCTCGATACCGGCATTGCCACACCAGCGCTTCTGTGCGAACGGCAGGTCCATGCTGATGGTATAAGCCGCCACCGTATCGCCCAAATCCGCGACCTCCTGATTGAAGCGCCGCCCCATGGCGTCACACACCCCGGTGTCGAGTGACGGAACCGAGGCGATCAGCAGCACCTTGCCGGCCGCATCAGCCAGGGTAACCGGCTGCATATCGTTATCGACCACCTTGAAATCGGGGGCCTTGTCGCCAACCTTGATATCGGGGCCAAGTAGAGTGAGGCCGTTTCCACGAGAGCTGATGATACCTGTTTTTTCCTGGGCCATATGATCCCTCCTTTAAACGTCAAAGTATTATTAAATCGGTCATCATTTTAGCTGGACATTAAATGTTGTCAAGTCACCGCACGCCAACAAAAAAGCCCGCCGGTTGGCGGGCTTCAAGAATCAAGGTGTATAGTTCGTCAAAGTATCATCATAGAGCCGTAAGACGAGCTCACCCGAAGTCTCCTCAGAGGCAACATCGATCTCGTTCACCCCGGCAAAAATTAGGTCCCCGGTTGGAGTCACTTCAACATCTCTTCCGGTGGCACCATTCGTCGCCACTGAAGGCTTCAGGTAGTCAGTCTTATAATCGAAGCCAACCGTGCCCCCATTATACTGCAGTACAAAGCCATGCCGCTCGCCGGCGTAACTACCGTCA
>PKUI01000180.1 GCA_002869605.1 Desulfuromonas sp.
CTTACGCAGGCAGATCCGGCACATGTCGAATTTACGGTAGTAGGCACGCGGGCGCCCGCAGAGAGGGCAACGATTGTATTCCCTGACCTGGAACTTTTTCGGCCGCTTGGCCTTGTTCATCATCGATTTCTTTGCCACTGTTTTTTCCTCCGCTTGCCCGTAACTTATTTACGGAAAGGCATGCCCATCCCGGCCAGGAGAGCACGACCCGCCTCATCGGTCTTGGCTGACGTCACGACGGTGATGTTCAGGCCACTGACCTTGGCGATTTTGTCGATATCAATCTCAGGGAAAATGATCTGCTCACGAATCCCGAGAGTATAATTGCCGCGACCATCAAAGGCTTTCGGCGAAACCCCTTTAAAGTCACGAACGCGGGGCAGCGCAACATTGATCAAGCGCTCCAGAAAGTCGTAGGCACGGTCACGGCGCAGCGTAACGCAGCAGCCGATCGGCACGCCCTCACGCAGCTTAAAGCCTGCGATCGAATTCTTGGCGCGGGTGATGATCGCCTTCTGCCCGGTTATCTTGGAGAGCTCTTCAACGGCCGACTCAAGCAACTTGGGGTTCTGTATTGCTTCACCCAAGCCGATATTGACGACCACCTTTTCAACGCGAGGAACTTCCATCACGTTGTTGCAGTTAAGCTCTTTTTGCAGCTGGGGTACCAGCTTTTCAGCATAAATATCTTTCAACCTGGCCATGGATATCCTCCGTTAATTCCGGTCGACAAGCTCGTTACACTTCTTACAGAAGCGCACGCGAGTTCCGTCGTCGAGGGTGCGAATACCGGTACGGGTCGGCTCATTGCAGGCGCCACACACGACCATCACATTTGCGATGCTCAGGGGAGCCTCCTTCTCGACGATGCCACCATCGGGATTGAGCTGAGTCGGGCGAGTATGGCGCTTGACCACATTAAGGCTCTCAACCAACACCCGCTCCTTGGCGGGGAAGACCTTGAGGACCTTGCCGGTCTTGCCTTTATCTTTCCCGACCTTCACCATAACCATGTCGTCTTTTTTGACATGTAGTTTTTTTGCCGCCATTAGACTTGCTCCAAAAAATAGACTGCGAATCAGAGAACTTCAGGGGCCAGCGAGACGATCTTCATAAACCTGCGAGCACGCAGTTCACGTGCTACCGGCCCGAAGATACGGGTGCCGACCGGCTCACCAGCGTTGTTGATCAACACTGCCGAGTTGGTGTCGAAGCGGATATACGATCCGTCAGGACGTGCCACTTCCTTGCAGGTACGGACGATCACGGCCTTGACCACGTCACCCTTCTTAACCTTCGAGTTAGGCATTGCTTCCTTGACGGAACAGACGATGACATCGCCCACACCGGCATATTTTCTCTTGGATCCACCAAGAACCTTAATGCAGCAGACCTTCCGGGCACCGGAATTGTCAGCGACACTGAGAGTTGATTGCATCTGTATCATGCCGTGTATCTCCTAAACGGTGACTGATTTTTCAAGGATCTCGCGGACCCGCCAGCGCTTATCACGCGACAGGGGGCGGGACTCTACGATCAGAACCTTGTCCCCGGCAGTACACGCGTTGGCTTCATCATGAGCCTTGAACGTCACCTTACGCTTCATGTACTTCTTGTACACGGGGTGTTTAACCAAATGGTCAACCCGAACAACGACGGTCTTGTCCATCTTGTCGCTGACGACCACACCGATCTGGGTTTTGCGTTTACCACGCGAAGCATTCATGTTCATCCTCACAAATTCTACTGGGCCTGTTTTTCACGCAGGACAGTTTTGATCCTCGCAATATCCTTACGCATCTGGCTGACGCGCGAGGTATTCTCCAGCTGACCGGTGTGGAGCTGGAAGCGAAGGTTGAACAGCTCCTCGTTCAACTCACCCATCTTCTTCTGAAGGTCTTCGACCTTCATCTCTTTCAGTTCACTAGCCTTCATGTCCGGCATCCTCCCTGGACACAAACTTGGTCTTCATCGGCAGCTTGTGTGCTGCCAGACGAAACGCCTCGCGTGCCGTCGCTTCGTCGACTCCCTGCATCTCGTACAACATGGTACCCGGCTTGATCACCGAGACCCAGTACTCGGGCGAACCTTTACCCTTACCCATACGGGTCTCAGCGGGCTTTTTGGTCACCGGCTTGTGCGGGAAGACGCGGATCCAGATCTTGCCACCACGCTTGATATAACGGGTCATGGCGCGACGGGCTGCCTCGATCTGACGGGAGTTCAACCAGCCGCACTCGAGAGCCTGCAGGCCGAAATCGCCGAAGCTGACCTCGGTGCCCCGCGTCGCCGCACCTCTCATGCGACCCTTAAATTGTTTTCTACGTTTAACCTTTTTGGGCATTAACATGGCAGTGTACTCCTAACCCCTACCTTTTACAGGTCCTTCGAGAGCAGTTCGCCCTTGAAAATCAGAACCTTGACACCAATGATCCCGTAAGTGGTCTTGGCTTCAGCAAAACCGTAATCGATATCAGCACGCAGGGTGTGCAGGGGCACACGGCCTTCACGATACCACTCGCGGCGGCTCATCTCAGCACCACCGAGACGACCCGAGCACTCAATCTTGATACCCTGGGCACCAAACTTGAGGGCCTGACCCACAGACTTCTTCATGGCGCGGCGGAAAGCTACGCGGCGTTCCATCTGCAGAGCCACACTTTCAGCCACCAACTGTGCATCGACCTCGGGCTTGCGAACTTCCTGAATATTGAGGAACACCTCATTGTCAGTCAGCTTGGCAAGTTCCTTCTTGAGCGACTCAACCTCAGCACCTTTTTTACCGATGATGATACCGGGGCGGGCAGCAAAGATGTTGAACTTGGCTTTGCTAGCAGCACGCTCGATCTCGATTTTTGAGATCCCGGCATGGAAGAGGCGCTTCTTCAGGAAGCTACGCAGCTTGATATCTTCATGCAGCAGTTTGGCGTAATCAGCTTCGGAGTACCAGCGGGACTCCCAGGTCCGGTTGAACCCCAAACGAAATCCTATCGGATGAACTTTCTGGCCCAAACCGATC
>PKUI01000149.1 GCA_002869605.1 Desulfuromonas sp.
CCCGATCGTCGGGTGACGGAGTTCGGGGTGCCTTCTTTTGCTTACTTTTCTTGGGCAAGCAAGAAAAGTAAGGCGCTGCCGGGCGCCCCCGGCGGTGTTAAAGGGGTCTTGTCGTTTTCTGACCCCTCATCCTCCCACACAAACCTATGTTTACCTCACCATCCAGAGCATCGCGAGGATAATACCACTCACCAGCAACACCCCCCAGTCATGGGGGCGCAGCCGCCCGGGGGGAACCACGGTGATGGTGCCACGGTAACCGCGGCAGCGCATCGCCGCAAAACTCCGCTCGGCGCGATCGTAGGAACGCAGCACCAGCATGCCGCCGAGGGTGCCGACCGAGCGCAGGATGTTGCCGAAGGTAACGAAACCGAGACGCGCCTTCTGCGCGGTACGGATCCGCCCCGCTTCGGCGAACATCAGGAAGATATAGCGGTACATGATCAGCACCAGCTCCATCAGCACCGTCGGGCAGCGGAAGAAACGTGCGGCGCGCATCAGTTCCGGTAGCGGGGTGGTCAGCGAGAAAAACAGCAGCACCGACATGCCGCCGAGGATGCGGCTGCCGAGCTCAAACCCCCGCCACAGGGCCGCTTCGCGCACCGTCACCTCAACCCCAAACAACGTCCAGGAAACCAGCGGCTCACCGAGCGGGTACCAGAAAACCTGGGTAACACAGGCAACCAGAGCCAGCATCAACGGCACCGCCATGCGGCGCAGGAACGAGTGCAGGCGCACCCCGGAGGCGAGGCAGCAACAGAGCGCCACGACCAGCAGCGCCAGCGGGAAACGGACCCCCCCAGCGGTGAGATTGAGCAGCAGGGCAGCCAAGGTCAGGCTGAACTTGACCCGCCCGTCGAGGGCCACCAGCAGCCTGCGGCTCTCCCCCTGGTTATCGTGAAACGCATGCACCCCGCCCATCGCCTAATCCTTTTCGGACTCGTCCTTGCCAGCCACGAACACCTTGTGCCACTGGTAGCCCATGATGAATCCTCCAATCGCACCGGCCATGGCGAACAGGAACAGCAGCATGTCCCCTTCTACGTTAAACAGTGGCTCGGCAGCCTCGCGCCCCTGTTCGGTGGCGTAACGTTCGATCACCGCCTCGTCAATCCCAGTCCATTTCTCCGTTTTTTCTTCGGCAAGCAGCGGGCTTGCCAACGTCGCCAGAAACAGCAGGGTCAACAGGAACCGTTTCATGACGCCTCCTCCGCAGGGATAATCTTCAGCCGCCGCAGAATATCGGGGCGATGATTGCGTACGTAGACCAGAATGCCACCGGTGATCGCACCCTCAATCAGCATCAGCACCACCACGTAGGGGGTCAGTATAGCAAAGATCGTCGTTACCTCGTGCAGGAAGCTCCCGCTGCCGTGCAACCCCGAAGCAAGACCGATGGAGGTCCCGAAGTAGGTAAAAAAGTCTGCGCAGGCACCAGCCAAAAAGCCCGCCCAAAACAGGTTACAACGCAGCTTTCGCGCCGCCACAAAGGCAAAAAAACCGGCAAAGGAGCCAAGTACCCCCATAGAGAAGGTGTTGGCGCCGAGGGTGGTCAACCCGCCATGAGCGAGGAACAGCCCTTGCAGCAGCAGGGAGACGAAGGCGACCACCACACTCGGCAACGGGCCGAGCAGGATCGCGGAAAAACCGGTACCGGCCGGGTGCGCGGTCGCGCCAACTCCCGGAATCGGGATCGGCAAACAGCTGAAGACGAATACCGCGGCACCGAAGATGCCGAGTAGCGGCATGTAGGTCGGACTGACCTTCTTGCGCTTGGTGATCTGCACCAGCCCCACGGCCACAAACGGCAAAGCGATCCCGAACCAGAAGCTCGCCACCTTCCACGGCAGCAGCCCCTCGGTGATGTGCATCGCCAGCGCCGGTGCAGGCACCAGCAGCAGCGAGAACAAGACAAAACCTAAAATGCGCATTTCTACCCCTCCAAGGTCTCAATCATCAGGGCGTTGAGCAGAGCGACGGCAATGGTCGAGCCCCCCTTGCGTCCACGACAGACAATAAATGGCAACTCGCTCTTGGCGAGCTCTTCTTTCGATTCGGCTGCGCCGACAAAACCGACCGGACATCCGACTACCAGCGCCGGATCGACCTTTCCGGTGGCATGCAGTTCGAGCAGCGCGTAGAGGGCGGTCGGGGCGTTACCGATTAGAAAAATACGGCACCCCTCGGCGACCCCCTTCTCGAGGCCGACGATCGAACGGGTCACACCCCGCTCACGCGCCTCACGCGCCACCTCCGGATCGGCGACGTAGCAGCGCAGCGTACAGCCGAGCTCGGCGAGACGCTGCTTGTTGACCCCGGCGACAATCATGTTGGTATCACAATAAATGGTGCAGCCCTGTTTCAGGGACGCCATGCCCGACGCGATCACCCCGGCCGAGAATACGGTATTGGCGATGAACTCGAAATCGGCGCTGGTGTGCACCACGCGCCGTACCAGCGGCCACTCCTGCATAGAAAAACCGTGCTCGCCGGCTTCGGCATCGATGATGCGGAAGCTCTCGCGTTCGATTCCCAACGGGTCACGCATGACATCCTTGCGCTGCATTACCTGACTCCTCGTTCAGTTATTCCAGCCGGTTTCATTGAGTTTTTCATCGACCCGTTCGCAGACGACCTCGGCCAGCTTGGGATGCACACCGAGCGGCTCACCGAGCACCATCTGCAGCCCTTCGTGGCGCTGACGGGCAGCGTCAATCTCTTCGGGTAAGTCCTCGAGTACATGGGCCCCGGAATAGAGGAAGTAGGGATAGAGCAGGATGTGTTTGGCCCCCTGGTCGACGCAACGGTCTATGCCGAGTTGGATGTTCGGCGCATGCATTTCGCGGAAGGCGACCTCGACCACGGTGCCCGGCTTCTGCTCGCGTACCATTGCGGCGATGGCGTGCAGGGCGTCGTTGGCTTCGGCGACACGCGAGCC
>PKUI01000139.1 GCA_002869605.1 Desulfuromonas sp.
AACTCGGTCGCCACCGAAGTACGCAACAACTGAAACAGTACGGTTTCGGCGTTTGTCACCACGGCACCGGCAGCCGCAGCAAGATCGAGTGCGTTCAGGTAGTCCGACTTGTGTCGGGAACAGATCGCGTCACGCACCAGGTGAACCTGGTAACCGTTTTCCAGCAACCCCAGCACAGTCTGGTAGACACAAACATGTGCCTCCATGCCAACCACGATTACCTGTGAACGGCCCAGCTCGCGCAAGCGCTGCAGAAAACGCGGCTCGCCACAACAACCGAAGCTGACCTTCTCCACCACCTCCGTCCCCTGATAGTCCTGCAACTCGGACACAGTCGTGCCGAGCCCCTGCGGGTACTGTTCGGTGGTCAGTATCGGTAGCGAAAGTTCTCCTGCGCCACGCGCAAGCATATCGATGGTGGCACGTACTCCGGCGTAGATATCGGGAGACATACTCGGCACCAGCCGCTGCTGAACATCGATGATCACCAGTACAGCTTTTTCCCGTTCGGGCCAGAATCTATCAAGCAGATTGGTCATCAGTCCCTCCTTGAGGCGGCGAAAAAAGTTCGACCTTGGCTAGATGAACATGGCATGTTTATAGAATGACATCCACCGAAAACCCGGAAAACCTAACTGGCTGGTGTCCCCTTCGCGTAAAAACCCAAGGGGGTACCAGTAATAACCTCTTGACGCGCGAGCAGTTTAAACGCTGGAGCCTGGTGCTCGAGGCGATGCAGATTCCCTACCGACGGGAAAACGGTTGGCGTGGCTCAGCCCTGCTGGTCAGAGAAGAGGATTTTGAGCGGGCAATCAAGCAGCTTGAGACCTATGAGCGCGAGAATCAGCACTGGCCTCCAAGCCCTCCACCCGTCACCACGAGTCACGGGACATTGCTGGTGACCCTTTCGGTCATATTCGTGCTGGCCAGTTTCCACAACCTGACCCAGGCCCAGGTCAACCTCCCCGTTATCGGCAATCCCGACTGGTACACGCTCGGCAGCGTCCATGCGGGCAAATTGCGCCAGGGTGAGTTGTGGCGCGCCATCACCGGGCTGACCCTGCACAGCGACCTGCAGCATCTGGCCGGGAATTCAATCATCACCCTGCTGTTTATAGAACAGCTGCGCAAACGTTACGGCTCGGGTGCCGCATGGCTGTTGTTCCTGCTCAGCGGCTTCGCGGGGAACAGTGTGAACGGGTTGCTGCAGCCGTGGCACCATCAGGCCGTTGGGGCGTCAACCGCCGTCTTCGGGTTACTGGGTGTCATTGCAGCCGACAGCCTGATCCGCTACCGAACCGCCCTGATGAGCCGCTGGCTGGTACCACTCGCTGCGGCGCTCGCGCTGCTTGGTTTTCTCGGCACGGCCGGAGAACATACGGATCTAGGAGCTCATCTGTGGGGTTTTGCCTGTGGCGTCTTGCTCGGGCTGGTCTGTGCCGGGCTGTGGCGTGAACGTCTGCCCCCTTCTCCCTTGACGAATCGCCTGTTATCAGTCATTAGCGCGGTGACGCCACTGGTCGCCTGGCTGCTGGCCCTGTCACAGCAGGTCTGAGATCACCTCGGGGATATAAGCCCGCTAAATATCGAGCAAAGCATCGATCGCATCAAAGTCAAAGCGTTTTTCCGCCAGTTCCTCGATCAACTTAATTTTATGCGTATCTTCGGCCGCCAGCTTGGAGACATCGTCGGAAATGGTATGCAGCACGTCCGTGGATGTCCGGTGTGAGCGCATGTAGGGGAGTCCGCTACGATCGAGGATTTTCTGGGTAATGTGACTCACGGCAACCACACCCGGGACAACCACACCCGCGATCTTTTCGCGATACTCCGGGATCTGGTAGAGGTTGGCCAGGGTGACCAGTAGTTCATCACGACTGCTGTTGACAATCAGCAGCGACGATTCCTTGAGGAGTTCAGCGACACGCTGAGTCGATGCCGTACCGATCTGCACATGGTGCACGATCCGCTGCGCCTCTTCCTCGGTTGCACGCATTTCCACACCCAGGACACTACCGATACGACGAAGCGTCGGGTTCGCAAGAGTCGGTTGATAGTTAAAGCCCCCCAGTACCTTGAATGGTGCTTCGGCAAAGGCTCTCCCCAGATAATGAAGTGTCTGCTCACGCTTTTCGGGAATGATCTTGTTGGCCATCAGCGCGGCCACCGGGACCTTACACTTTTCGAACAGGGCCAGGTTCATATGCACGGCATCAACCACATTGCCAACTCCGCCTCCGGCCACCATCAACACCGGGGACTGCATGGCCCGTGCGACTTCGGCATTACCGAAACCGAGCACCGAACCGACACCGCTGTGTCCTGCCCCCTCGATAATGAGAAAGTCGTTTTTGGCATCAAGTTCCGCCATGGCATCGAGCATCGACTGCCGAATCGCATCGCGAGACAGTGTCCCATCGAGTACCCGTTTGGTGTCGCCCGGTTTAAGGACGAATGGTGACATCAAGGGTAAATCATCGAGCACGTCGAACACCCGCGCCATCAGGATGGCGTCCTTATCTGCAGCAACGCCATTAAATGATGCCGGTTTAGGGCCGATTGGCTTGACAAAACCGACCCGCTTGTACTTCTTGCGGGCCATGTGCATCAACGACAGGCTGGTGGTGGTTTTACCGCTGTTCTGTCCGGTGGCTGCGATGAATATTTTTCTCGCCATGATGTCTCCTGGTTCAATACGGGCGATGGTTCGAGAGGTTAAATTGTAGCGTGAAAAAAACTCTGTCAGTCAAGAGCGGGGAGATCATCGACAAGGAGCCTAACTGCAGACACAGTTACGCCCACTCCGCTTGGCACGATAGAGCGCATCATCGGCCTGCTTGATGACACTCATGGCGGAGACGGATGAATCCTCCCGTTGTGCAACACCGAAGCTGGCTGTCACCTTGAACTGCAAGGCGGTCTCCGGGTTCCGTTGCGGTTGTTTGGGCTTGTGCTTGCTGCGCCCCGCACGGCGCATGACAAACGGCTCCGTGGCCAGTTTCTCTCGCACCTTTTCAACATGCGGAAGAGAAGCTTCAGCCGTTTTGCCGGCAAAAAGCAAGGTAAACTCTTCGCCGCCGTAACGGAACACCCTCCCCCCGCCACCGACACGAGACAGGCGCGTAGCAACCATGCGCAGCACCTGGTCACCCACATCGTGTCCATGGGTGTCATTCACCTTCTTGAAATGATCGACGTCCGCCATCACCAGCGTGTAGCGTCCGCCGAGACGTGCCAGGTACTCGGTGAGCGCACGCCGTGCGGGGAGACCGGTCAGTTCATCCCTGAACGCAATAAAATGGGTCACCTCGACAACGGCCAGAGCGGCGATCAGACCGGCTGTAGCAAAAGCCACGCGCGAGTACTCGGGATAGAACAGGGCCCAGGATATAACTGCATAGCTCCAGCAGTGGGCAATCTCGAGAATCCCCGGTTGCCGGGCGGCTCTCAGTAGCAGCAACAACGCGCCCACTATGAGCCCCCCCAGAACAGTCTGGGGAAAACCGAGATTAACGGTTGCACCTGCAATCCAGTCCCGCTCGAGCAGAGCAAGCGCGTACGCAAGGTGGTGTTGTTCAAACCAGGCCACGCCGATGATCTGCAAGGCGAAGAACAGATGGCGAATCGTTCCGGACTTGGAAAACAGTCCACGTTCACGCATCCAGCCTACCAGGGAAAAGTTGAGCGGCACCAGCAAAGCCGCGCTTAAGAAAAGAAAACGCCCTGCAGCCCCCGCCGTCGCCATCATGTTGACCCGCTCCAAAAGCACAAGCGCCGAGAGCAGGTACAACAGGCGGATACGTCCGAAACGAAAGGCATAGAAACAGCCGAGCAACAGCACCAGATAAGGAAACAACAACCAGGCCGCTTCGCTGGTCGGACTAACAGGTAGCCAGCACTGTGCCGCCCAGACGCCGAACGACACGACACCGCCCGGGAAGAAAAATAGCCAGAAAAACCTACGCATCATGCTCCCCGCTATGTGCAGGGCGCACGTCTTTGACCACGAGTTGGACGTTTTGACGTCCGTTCCAGCGATTAACCTGAAGCGCCGCTAGCAGATCGACTGTCGCGGTAAAATCATCAACACGTTCGGCCATGGAGAAGGCGATACACGGCAACGTGAACCCCTCCTGGCGCACGGTGAAACGCAAATGCCCGCCGTTAAGGGTTTGCATCTGCTGGATCTGCACGTCGCGGCAACAGATCAACGGCTCTGAATTTCCCATGCCGAAAGGAGCAAAACGCTCGAGGGTCAAGGCAAGGTCCATGTCGCACTGACTGAGATCTGCTTCGAGGTCGTAGTGAATACGTGGCATAGATTCGTCCAGCTCGGTGCTTGATCGACAGACCTCTTCGAACGCTTCGGCGAACAGGTCAAGGGTGGCGGTAGCAAGGCTAAACCCCGCGGCGGCGGCATGACCGCCAAATGCGTCAAGATAATCACTGCAACGGCTCAAGGCGTCGTACAGGTGAAACCCAGGGACGGAGCGTGCGGAACCTTTGCCGACCTGACCATCGCAAGCGATCAACAGCGTCGGACGATGAAACCTCTCGACAAGGCGACTGGCAACGATACCGATAACGCCCGGGTGCCAATTGTCACCACCAAGCACGATCGAACGCTGCTCATCGGGAAGTTCTGCAACCCTCTCCAGCGCATCATCCAGAGTCTGCTGCTCGATCTCGCGACGTTCACGGTTAAACAGATCGAGCTGACGTGCCAGTTCAGCCGCTCTGTTCGACTTATCACACAACAACAGATCGACACCGAGTGCCGCGTCCTCGAGCCTTCCGGCGGCATTCAAGCGCGGCGCCAGCTGAAAACCGACGCTTCCGCAAGTCACACGCGCAACCCCGGAGACTTCCAGTAATGCAGCGATCCCGGGACGACGGGCCACAGCAATCAACTCCAACCCTTTCGTCACCAGCAAGCGGTTGGTTTTGCGTAACGGCACGACATCCGCAATCGTTCCGAGGGCCGTCAGGTCGAGCAATAAACGTAAATCGGGTTCGCGGACAGCCGTAAAAAAATTCGCCGCGCGCAGACAGCGCCGGAGGGCCACGACCAGGAAAAAAGCCACCCCGACTCCGGCCAAATCAGGGTCGGGAAAGCGGTTTCCGGCAAGACGTGGATTCACCAGAGAGTGCGCAGCAGGGAGTCTCTCTCCCGGCTGATGGTGATCGGTGATTAACAGATCAATACCGAGTTGCTTTGCAAGATCGGCCTCAGCGTGCGCGCTGATCCCGCAATCGACCGAAACCAACACCTTGACCCCGCGCTCCGCAGCACAGCGAATGGCATCCGCCGAAAGACCGTAGCCGTCGCGCAGCCGCAACGGGATATGGAAGTCGACATCCGCCCCGCATTGACGTAAAAAATCGACCAGCAGTGTGGTCCCGGTAATTCCATCGACATCGTAATCGCCATGCACAAGGATCGGCTCCCGGGCTACAACCGCCTCGGTAAGTCGCTTGGCCGCACGTTGCATGTCGGGAAGTAGTTCCGGATCTGGAAGGTCGGCAAGAGATGCATCAAAGAAGGCTTCGACAACACTGGAATCAGACAGATCGCGACGGGCCAGAACTGTCGCCGCGAGCGGAGAAATATCGAGCTGCCCTGCCAGACGGACCACATCGATGTGCGGGTCGTCGTCGCGCAATTGCCAAAAGCGACGGGCTACCGGGACCATGAACTCCCCGCTGCTGCCTCAAGAGAAGCACCTACTGGGTCAACCAGAACCTGTCCGAGGGCCGGGTCCCGACGATGGTCGAAGAAACTCTCGAGAAAATCATCTTGAGCGTAACCAGCCCAGCTATTTCCGGACAAATCGACGTTACTATCAATCGACTCGCCAAGAACCACGTTGTAAGGACGATTATTGCGAAACAGGTTCCCCCGGATGAGATAATTACGGGGTGAAGAGGTTATAAACAGCCCCTTACGATTGCCTTCAAAAAGGTTATTACGGATCACCGGCGCTCCAAAATGAAAGCGGATAGCCGCACCGTTACCTATCAACCGATTATGTTCGATAAGAATGTTCGAGCTATGAAAGCGGATACCGACGAGGTTGTTATCAAAGATTGACTCCTTGACAACAACCTGAGATTCCTGACTATGAATGGCGCTGTCTGCCTGGGTAAAAAGGCAATAAGTAAAGCGGCTCCCGGGAGAGGCCATCAGGTTGAGCCCGCCCCAACTCCCGGGGGGAGCGGTTGGATCAACAGCACGGAACTCGATCGGAGCGGACGGGGTTCCTTCGGCCACCAGGCGCCCGCGCACGATCAACTCGCTGCCGGGAAAATGCGGATGTTCGTTGAAGCGGTCAGTTGCTCCCGCGGGCATGAACAACAGTTTGGTGCCGGGACTCACGAACACCTGCGCACGGGGAGGAATCTCGACATCGCCGACAATCTGCACCTCGCCCTGCCAGTAATGGGGGCCATCGGGCAAGATCCCTGTCATACGGGAAGAGAGCTGCGGCGAACTACAGGCACTCAACACGGCTCCGCACAACAGATATGTCAGGATAACTCTGTACATCGTAGCGTTGACACCTCAAACAAAACGGGTCGGCATAGGCCGACCCGTTCATGATACTAGCTACTGGCCGAAGCCCTTGGGAGGTTCACCATTCACCTGTGGGTGACTCTCCAGGAAACTGACTTCCTGTCTAACCTGCCCGGCCATCGGCTCAGGCTGATTCAGTGCGAGCAGTTTCTTCCACACCGTAACCGCCTTGTCGAAATCGTTCAGATCATAGCGATAGACAATCCCCATGTTGAAGAGGCTTTGCGTATGGCGCGGATCAAGATCACCCGCCTTCTCAAAGTTCTCGATCGCTCGATCAAACCAGCCAAGCTTTCGGAACATCACACCCTGGTCCGTCAGCACGTTCGGATCGTTTGCATCGAGGGCCAGCGCCTTGTCATACGCGTCAACCGCCTTCATCGGTTGGTCGGTGTCGAAATAGGCGTGTCCAAGCTGCACCCAGGCGTTGCGGTTCGACGGGTCAGCCGCTGTTACCTGCAGCATGGTGTCGACCTTCTGCTGCATGTTGACGCCAGATGCCGGTGGTGCCACGGCTTGTGGGGCGGTGGCTACCGGTGCCGGGCTACTGTTACCACCGAAGAACATACTCCCGAGGACACCGACCAGCAGACCGATGATAAAGGCCATCACCAGCAGCAGGGGGCTCTCATTTCCTTTGTGTTGTTCAGACATACCTTAGACTCCTGACTATGCAGCCTGCGCCGCTGAACGACGACGATCCCAGTAAAGAACGAAGGCACTCGCCACAAAGATCGTCGAATACGTACCGACAAAAATACCAATAATCATGGCAAAGGCGAAGTTATGAATCACCCCACCACCGAGCAAGAATAGCGACAGCACCACCGCCAGAGTGGTACAGGAAGTCAGCAAGGTCCGCGAGAGGGTTTCGTTGATGCTGCGATTAACCTGCTGTGCAAAGGTCTCCTTGGCGACCTTACCGGTATTTTCGCGCACCCGGTCAAAGATGATGATCGTATCATTGAGCGAGTAACCGATGATGGCGAGGAAGGCGGCGATAATCGGCAGGTCGATCTCACGCCCGGTAAGCGAAAACGCACCAAGGGTCACCAGGACGTCGTGGCACAACGCCAGAATGGCGCCAACGGCATAACGGAACTCGAAACGCCAAGTTACATACAACAGGATCCCGATCATCGCGTAGACGATCGCCATGATTCCCTTCTGGCGCAGGTCCTTGCCGACTTGCGGACCGACCATCTCGACGCGGCGAATATCGACATTCTGCTCACCGAAAGCCTGTTGTAAAGCTCCTTCAACGGTTTTCGAAATCGTATTCAACGTCTCTTCTTCGCCCTGGGCACGGATCAGAAACTCATTCGCCTCGTCGCCGAAGGTCTGTACAGTTAGTCCCCCCAGATCGAGGGAGACCAGTTTGTCCTTGATCTCGCTCGGCCCGGTATCCTGCTTGAACTGAACCTGAATAAGAACCCCACCGGCAAAGTCGATCCCGTAGTTCGGCCCCCCCTGGACAAGCAATGAAGCCATGCCGATCAGGATCACCACCACAGAAGCGATGATCGCTTTCCTGATTTTGCCGACAAAGTCAAAGTTGGTACCTGGTTTAATCAGCTCCATCGACAGCTCCTTATACGCTCAGCCGCTTGATATTGCGGCCTTCTACAAAGTAATCAAAAATGACGCGAGAAAGAAAGACGGCGGTAAACAGCGTGCTGACGATACCGACCGAAAGTGTAACCGCGAAGCCCTTGACCGGGCCGGTACCGAACTGGAACAGCACCAGCGCGGCGATCAGAGTCGTGACATTCGCGTCAATAATAGTCAGAAACGCCTTACCGAAACCGGACTCCACCGCAGCGCGCGGATTCTTGCCGAGGCGCAGCTCCTCGCGGATACGCTCGAAGATCAGTACGTTGGCATCCACAGCCATACCGGTGGTCAGAACGATACCCGCAATGCCGGGAAGCGTCAGGGTCGCCTTGAAGAGGCTCAACATGGCGAGGATGAACACCAAGTTCAGGCACAGCGCCAGGTTGGCGACCATCCCCGACCAGCGGTAATAGAGAGCCATGGCGATCAGCAGCAAAACACCGCCGACCAGGGCCGAGAGAACCCCCTTGTCAATGGAGTCCTGACCGAGGGACGGGCCGACCGTTCTCTCTTCGAGCACCTTGATCGGTGCCGGCAGAGCACCGGCACGCAGCACGATCGCCAGGTCCGCGGCCTCTTTCTCAGTGAAAGAACCACTGATCATGGCATCGCCACCGGCGATTTTTTCGTTGATCACCGGCGCCGAGTAAATCGTGTCGTCAAGAACGATCGCCATACGCTTGTTCACGTTGGCCGCCGTCAACTGCTCGAAGCGATTGGCGCCGACAGCATCGAACTTGATATAGACATACGGCTCGTTAAAGCGCGAGGTATTGATGCGGACCCGAGCATCGGCCAGCTGATCACCGGTGAGCGAGGTGCGCGATTCAACAACCATCGGGGTCTCGACGACAGCACCGGTCTTACGGTCGACGTCACGCTGATACAACAGTTGCGTACCGACCGGCAATACCCCTTTGGGGTCGACATCGTCACGGACCATACGGAACTCGAGGCGCGCCGTCTTGCCAATCAGCTCGATGGCACGCTCAGGATCCTTGAGACCGGGAAGCTGTATCAGGATACGGTTACCGGTTTGGCGCTGCAGAATCGGCTCACTGACACCGAACTCGTCAACCCGGTTACGCAGCGTTTCGAGGGCCTGACGAATGGCAGATTCACGAATCTCGTCGGCCTCGGCGCTCGAAAAGCGGTAGGTTTTCTCTATGAAACCACCAACATCCTCGGTCGACAGCGGCTCAAGGTTCCCGTACTGCTCCTCGATCAGGGCGTCGATCTGGGCGCCCGCCTGCTGGTCGTAAACCGTAACCGTCATGGCATCGATGCCACGACGCTCCAGACGGCGGTAGATGATATCCTCTTCGACCAGCAGAGCTTCAACCTGGTCGTTCAGGGTATCGATAGCACTCTCCACAGCCTTGTCCACCTCGACGCCAAGGACCAGGTGCATACCACCCTGCAGGTCGAGACCGCGGTGGATCGGGTCAAAGTTGTCTTTCCAGATACTCGGCAGGCTGTCAGCTATAAATGTCGGTGCCAGTGTCACAAAAGAAAACACCAGACACAAAAGAGCAATGATGGCCCGCAGTTTGATACTTGTAGTCATGGGCTTTACGACCCCTTTCAGGTTGATCAGTAAGGTTCGGAAAACTTGTATTACTGTTCCTGGGCCGTCGACACTACCGAAGACCGATTAATGCGAACTTTAACGCCCGTGGCGATCTCGAGGGTAATGACCGTATCAGTCACCGCGGCGACCTTACCATGGATACCACCGGCGGTCACGACGCTGTCGCCGACGGAGAGCGCATCGATCAGGGCCTTGTGTTGCTTGGCGCGCTTCTGCTGGGGACGGATAAGAAGAAAGTAGAAAACTGCGAACATCAGGACCAGCATGATCACACCACTGTACGGATTCCCACCCTGCTGAGCCGCTTGCTGTCCGGCCATTGCGAATGCTTCTGTTGCCATAGTTGTATTCCTCCTTGGAAATAAAATTTGTGTTAGGTCAAAGCACTGTCAGGTTTCAGGCCACGCTGTGCGTAAAACTCTTTGCGGAAGGTGCTAAAGCAGTCCGCCGCGATCGCTTCGCGTGCCTGGGTCATAAGCTGTAAATAATAATGGAGATTGTGGTGAGTATTCAATAGCGAAGATAGAATTTCTCCACTTTGATACAAATGGCGCAGGTAGGCCCGGCTATAATGACGACACACATAGCAGTCGCAGCGCGGGTCTACAGGTCCGTCATCGTCCCTATAGCGAGCCTGTTTGATGCTGAGCTTACCCTGCGAGGTGAACAGCACTCCATTGCGAGCGTTACGGGTCGGCATGACACAGTCAAACATATCGACGCCCCGTGCAATCCCCTCGATCAGGTTCTCCGGGGTACCGACCCCCATCACATAACGCGGTCGATCAACCGGCAACAGCGGCACGGCGGTATCCATCACCTGGTACATGAGTTCAGCTTCCTCACCGACGGAAAGACCACCGAGAGCATAACCATCAAAACCGATCTGCTGAAGATCCCGGGCATTCTCGGCACGTAAATCAGGATACATCCCCCCCTGGACGATACCGAATAGGGCCGCACCGCAGGCATGTTTGTGTGCCTGCTTACTCCTCTCGGCCCAACGCAGCGAAAGCTGTGTTGATTCACGGACATACTCGCGAGTGCTCGGGTAAGGGATGCATTCATCAAACACCATGCGGATGTCGGCATCGAGGGCATGCTGAATATCCATCGACAGTTCGGGTGACAACAGATGCGCGCTGCCGTCAAGGTGTGACTGGAAAGCGACCCCCTCCTCACTGATTTTACGCAGGTCACCGAGGCTGAAGACCTGGAACCCTCCGCTGTCGGTAAGAATCGGGCCCGACCAGTTCATGAAGCGATGCAGCCCCCCCAAACTCTCGATCAAATCGTGCCCGGGTCGCATAAAAAGATGGTAGGTATTGGCCAGAACCACCTGGGCGCCGATATCAAGCAGGGTCTCCGGAAGCATCCCCTTGACGGTAGCTTGGGTGCCAACCGGCATGAACACGGGGGTTTCAACAATCCCGCAACGGGTCGTCATGCGACCGCGACGTGCATGACTGTCGCCATCCTGATGGAGCAGCTCGAAGCTGAAACGTGGATTATCGGGTGTCGTATCCATAATCAGACAATCAACATGCAGTCACCGTAACTGAAAAAACGGTATCGTTCAGCAACCGCGTGACGATAGGCCTCCAGTACCTGTTCGTGCCCGGCGAAGGCAGCAACCATTACCAGCAGGGTCGAGCGGGGCAAATGAAAATTGGTTACCAGTGCATCGACCAGCCTGAAGCGGTAACCTGGGGTAATAAATAGCTCGGTCTCGCCGATACCGGCCTGTAACATGCCCGTAGCGTCACAGGCGGATTCCAGGGCTCGCGTGCTCGTGGTGCCGACGGCAATGACACGACGCCCCTCAGAACGGGCGCGATTGACTGTTTCTGCCAGCTCTTCACTGACTTCATACTGCTCGCAGTGCATGCGATGCTCGTCCAGATTTTCAACACGAACCGGCAAAAAGGTCCCCGGGCCGACATGCAGGGTGACCGAAGAGATTAGTACACCTTTGGCCTCAAGCGAAGCCAGGACCTGTGGGGTAAAGTGTAAACCCGCCGTCGGGGCTGCTACGGACCCGGTGTGTCGAGCAAACACCGTCTGATAGCGTTCCCTGTCGGACGACTCTACCTCACGCTGAATGTAAGGCGGCAACGGGAGCGTCCCGACTTCGGCAAGGACGTCCTGCAATTCTCCCTGCCACTCCAGACGTACACGCCTGAACTGTTGTCGCGCCTCATCAAGCAGTTCGGCATGTAGTCGAGTACCAAACGAGAGTCGCGTCCCGGGACGTAACGGTTTGGAAGAGCGGGTCATCGCCAGCCAGCACGCGGGATCGTCGCCAGTCTGACGCACGAGGAGCAGTTCCACCCGGCCGCCGCTCGGTTTACGGCCAATCAGTCTTGCCGGCATGACCCGCGTATCATTGACAACCAGCACGTCGCCCTTGTCGAAATAGTCTACGATATCCGTAAACGACCTGTCTCTACGGGTTGCGTGAAGACGGTCGAAAACCAGCAGACGGGAGCTGTCACGTTGGATAGCCGGTTGTTGGGCAATGAGCTCAGCAGGGAGTTCGTAATCGAAATCGTTCAATTGCATGATCAAAAAGGCTCTTTAGGTGGCGCTTAAAAGAACATACCTCTCAGGAAAGAGTCAATGCTTTTCAGTGCCAGAAATAGCGAACCATGGCTACCATGATCAATCCGCACACCATCAAGCTAAAGCCTATGCGCCGCAACACGGCATCGTCCATCTGAACGACCTGCACCATAACGCGTTTCAAACTCAGCGGTGAAAGGAAATAAGGAATTCCTTCAAAAAAAAGAACACAGCCAAAAACCGTCAGGATAAATTCAAGAGACACATCACGCTCCGCGCCAACACCCGTCCTCATGAACAGCTTGGCAGATAATTTGCACAACAATCCCGCTGAAACAGGTACGAAAATCGCGTATGTTAGGCAGTGACTGACAGGCTGTCAAGCTAAGCCGCTCCTTGGCTCTGCTTGTGCCGTGTTTTCACCACACGCCCGGCCATTTAAAGTACCCGAGGGCACATCGACAACGCCCAAACTGAACAGAGCGAACCGACAAAGTAATGCATCGCAAACCGATCACACTCAAAGTTAAAATTCTCACCCTGGTCCTGGTCACCGTCATGATCGCCATGGGTGTCGTTACCTGGGTTGGGCTCAGCACCCAGGATTCGATCCTCCGTTTGCTCGGCCAGGAACATTGTCGTGTTCTCGCCGAAACAGCCAACGAGCGTATCGTGACCCTGATGCGCGCAGGTAACCACGAAAAACTCCACTCGCTCCTGCATCAGGTCAAGCACCAAAACACTCTGGATAAACTTTACATCTTCGATGAGCAGGGCAATATCCTGAGTTCCAGTGACACGGCCGATGTCGACCGCGTCCTTCCGCCGACACTGTTACGTCAATTAATCGACTACTCAGACAGACGCCCGCTCGTCGGTAACGATGGGATCTTTTACAGCGTCAAAACCATTAAGAACCAACAATCCTGTCACCAATGCCACGACCCTGCCCTGGCCAACCTCGGGCGAGTCAATGTTGTCTTCTCCCTCGATTACCTGGAAAGCCTGCGCCGCAAGGGGTTTCAGACCAGCCTGATGACCTTCGTCTCGCTTTTGGTCCTCGCCGTTGCAGCACTCAGTACCTTCTTCTTCTTCTATGTCGAAAACCCGATACGGATGGTTATCAATGCGATGCGGCGCCTGGAGGAAGGGGCCTTCGACAGTGCTCAATTGAGCATCAACTCATCCTACGAGATGAGTCAGGTGGCAGACAAGTTCAACGCCATGGCCCATAGGCTACAGGAGCTGATCTCCACCAAGGTACAACAGGAAAATGAGCTCTTCCAGCAACAGGAACAGTTGGCCCACCAGCAAGAACTGCAGGCCATGAATGTGACCCTGGAGGATCGCCTCAAGGAGATCGAACACCTGAACATTTCCCTCGAGGAGCGGATTGAGGAAATCGAAGAAGCCAACTTCAAGATCGCCGACCTCGCCGGAGAACTTGAATCCAAGAACACCTCGCTGGAGCAGACAGTCGAGCGCCTTTCGGCCATCTACAAGATGGGACTGGCGATCAACGCAACCAAGAACATCAGCGCGCTGTTTGAACTACTCCTGCAAAAGTCGCTCGAAACGCTTAACGCCAAGGTCGGATACATCCTGCTCCTCAACGCGGAGCAACGCTACCTCTCCGTCGCCGCATGCACCGGCATCCCCCAAGACCTCCCCGGAGACTTCTGTATCCCCTTAAACCCCGGCAGTGTGTCCCGCTGGGTCATCGAGCAAGGTGAGGCACTACTGATCCAGGACATCAACGAATCGAAAGAATTCAACCATCGCTCACTCCTCGGGTTTGACCGCGAATCGGTCATGTGCGCTCCGCTGAAGATCAAGAACGAGGCCATCGGCACCCTGACCATCGCCAACAAGCAGGACGGTTCACGTTTCGCACAGGAAGACCTCGAGATGGTCTCGACCATCGCCGCGCAAGCGTCGGTTGCCATCAACAACGCCCGCCTCTACGAAGAACAACAACAAACCTACCTGTGTACGGTCCAGGCACTGGTTTCAGCCATTGAGGCCAACGACTCATATACACGCGGTCATTCAGAGCGGGTCACCCGCTACGCGATGGCAATCGCCGAGGAGATGTCACTCTCGGCCGGGGCGCTACGCGAACTCGAACAGGCTGCCATCCTGCACGATATCGGCAAAATAGGCATCGACATCAACCTGCTGCACAAAAAAGACAAGCTGGACAAAGAAGATGTCTACACCTTGCAGAAACACCCCGAGATAGGCCAACGCATCCTCGAACCGATCCACTTCCTGTGCAGCATCAGTGATATTGTTGCACAACACCATGAGCGTTTTGATGGCGCCGGCTACCCTGGCGGACTGGAAGGAAACCAGATCCTGCTCGAAGCGCGCATCCTCGCCGTGGCTGACACCTTCGACGCTATGACTTCCAACCGTCCCTACCGCACTGCCCGCCTGCGCGAAGAAGCGATCACTGAAATCCGCAGGATGTCGGGGAGCCAGTTCGACCCCTCTGTGGTTTCGGCTTTTCTGCGCGTTTACGATAACGACGCCGCCGCTTAACGTCTCCTCTTCCCTCCTCGTTTTCCCCCTCGCCCACGGTTATTCCCCGCGTAAAGTTCGCACAACTCAGCGCCACGTCCAGCTTGACGGAATGCGCGCTCCACCTGCCCTCGATTTTCAGGGAGATGAAAGAGCAACACCGCCTTGTGAAGTTTGCGCTCCGCATCATTGCCAGGCACCGACAGCGGGTTACCCGAGTCCGGGTCATGCCCCGTGTACCACATGCAGGTCGAACGGGTCCCCGGCGTCGGGGTAAAGATCTGCACCTGCTCGACCTTGAGGCGATGCCTTTTCAGGAACAGGGCCGTATCGATCGCATCGTCGAGTGAGCAACCGGGATGACCCGCAATCAAATACGGGACCACGCCATAACGTCTGCCGAGCTGACCAGACTTGTGGCGAAACATCTCGAGGAAACGGGCAAAGCTCTTTGGATCGGGTTTATACATCTGTTGTGCAGCCGTGGAACTAAGTGTCTCGGGAGCGATCTTGAGAAGTCCACCGACATGATGTTCGATAAGCGCCTGGGCGTATTCTGGCTGTTCCTCCAGCAGGTCGTGGCGAACCCCTGAGGCTACAGGGACATGCCGGATACCAGGCAGATGCCGGAGCCGTTCGAGCATGCGTACGGCGCGCTTGGACGAAACTGCCAGATGCCGGCAACGGCTTGGGTAGAGGCAGCTGCTGCGCAGGCAACGGCTGTGCGCAGCCGCATCGGAGCAATGAACCCCGTACATGTTTGCAGTAGGTCCACCGACATCCGAAAGCGCTCCGCTGAATTCCGGGTGCTGCAGCAGGGATCGGGCTTCTTCAAGCAGCGAGGCTTCGCTGCGACTCTGCACCTGCTTGCCCTGGTGGGCTGCGATGGCGCAGAACGAACAGCCGCCGCAGCAACCACGATGACTGGTCAGTGAAAAACGGATCTGCGTATAGGCCGGGATCGGCTCCTTGTAGGAGGGATGCGGCAGGCGCTTGAACGGAAGCCGATAGAGTCGGTCCAGTTCTGCCTCATCCAGCGCTGCTGCAGGCGGGAGCACCACGACATGGCGTTTGCCGTGAGCTTGTACCAATGGCTTCTCGACGCTGGGGGGATGTGCCGTCTGTGACACCTTATAAGCTTTCAGGTAGGCATTTTGAGAGTCCGCTACCTCTTCAAATGAGGGCAACTCAATGCCGTCTGGCGCATCGCTGGATACGTAAGCGGTACCACGCACGTCACGAATCTCGCCGATACTCTCACCCTCCTTGAGACGCTTCGCCACCTCGAGCAGCGGCCGTTCAGCCATGCCATAGATCAACAGGTCGGCCTTGCTATCGACCAGGAGCGAACGACGTACCTTATCGTCCCAATAGTCGTAGTGGGCCAGGCGGCGCAGACTCGCCTCGAGACCACCGATAATCACCGGCAGCCCGCGATGCGCGCCCTTGACTGCGGCGGTGTAGGGAATCACAGCGCGGTTTGGGCGGGCCCCAGCTCGACCACCGGGGGTGTACGCGTCGTCATGCCGCAGGCGCTTGAGGGCAGTGTAATGGTTGACCATCGAATCCATCGCCCCGGAGGAGACGGCGGCAAACAGCCGCGGACGCCCCATCGTCTGCAGGGCCTCGGGGTTGCGCCAGTCCGGCTGCGCGATGATCCCAACCCGAAACCCCTCGGCTTCGAGGAGTCGAGCAAGCAGCGGAACACCGAAGGCAGGGTGATCCACGTAGGCATCTCCATTGACGAACAGGACGTCGAGTTCGTCCCATTCGCGCCGTTCCATCTCCGCACGGCAGGTCGGCAAAAAACCTTTTTCAATCAAGCTTTGTAGCCTTTTCGATCCCGCAGGAAGTGTTCGAGAGAGCGATCATAGCTGCGCTCACCTTCCAGACTGAAAAAACAGCCCGGCATTTCGTTGCGCGTGCGATGATAGGTAACACACTCGCAGCAATGACCACGCTTTTCACAGCCGGTATAGGTACAGCTGCAGTGTTCGAGAGACTTTTTCGCTACGCACTCCACGGCATGCTC
This sequence comes from Desulfuromonas sp., assembly GCA_002869605.1. Next base: position 16,897 of record PKUI01000139.1, read on the forward strand.
CCTTGCCTTACGGTGCCAGGGCCAACTGTAGCAGCCCGGTCTCTTCCGGCCAGCCGTACAGCAGATTCATATTCTGTATCGCCTGACCAGCTGCCCCCTTGACCAGGTTATCGATGGTGGCAACGACGACAACACGATTGTTCCGAGCATCGAGCGTCGCCGCAACATCACAGAAGTTGCTCCCCTTCACGTACGCGACATCGGGCAATTTCCCTGTCGGTAGAACCCTGACAAACGGCTCGTCGGCGTAGGTCGTCTCGAATAGCTCCTGCAGTTGTGCAGCTGACAGGTCGGCATTCAGCTTTGCATAACAGGTCGACAGAATCCCGCGATTGATCGGCAGCAGATGCGGGGTAAAGGTCACCTGGAGAGGAGTTCCTGAAACATCCGAAAGGGTCTGCTCAATCTCGGGCGTATGCCGATGCGCCGCGATCCCGTAGGCCCTGAAAGCCTCATTCACCTCACAGAACAGGCTGCCGACCTTGGCCCCGCGCCCTGCCCCGCTGGTCCCGGATTTGCTATCAACCACCACAGAGCTTGTGTCAATACACTGCTCACGCAGCAGAGGGGTAAGAGCCAGGGCAACGCTGGTCGGGTAGCACCCAGGGTTGGCGACGAGGCGGGCATTGCGAACCTGTTCGCGGTAAAGCTCCGGGAGGCCGTAAACCGCCTCCTGCAGCAAGGATGGGCTGGTATGCTCCTGGTACCACTGCTCGTACACCGCCACATCCTTGAGACGATAGTCGGCCGACAGGTCAACCACCTTACAACCAGCATCCAGCAGATCGGGGACCGCTTCCATGGCCGTCTTATGGGGCAAGGCGGTGAATACGAGATCAGCGCTGGCGGCCACCTCCCGAGGGGACGCATCGACACAGACCAGGTCGACCGCGCCGTACAGCGACGGGAAACTTGACGATATCGGTTCACCGGCTGACTGCCGGGAGGTGACCATGGTGATTTCAACTTCGGGATGACGAGACAACAGCCGCAACAGTTCGACCCCGGTGTAACCGCTTGCCCCCATAACCGCAACTCGTAACATAGTCTTCTCCTGAAAAACAAAAAGGGAAACCCGAGGGCTTCCCTTTTTGCGAAAAGTAATCTGTAAAAAAGCGACTTAACGCTTGGAGAACTGGAAGCTCCGACGCGCACCGCGCTGACCGTATTTTTTACGTTCCTTGATACGGCTGTCACGGGTAACAAAGCCGGCTTTCTTCAGAGTGCCTCGCAGGGCCTCGTCAGCCTTGAGCAACGCACGGGTGATCCCGTGACGGATAGCTCCCGCCTGCCCGGAAGGGCCACCACCCTGAACGTTGACGAAAATATCAAACTTGCTGAGATTTTCAGTCAGCTCAAGTGGCTGGCGGATAACCATCTTCGAAGTCTCACGACCGAAGTACTCGTCAATCGAGCGCTTGTTGACCGTAATATTTCCAGTACCGGGCTTGATGTAGACACGTGCTACAGAGGTCTTGCGTCTCCCGGTGGCGTAATAACGCTGTTCAGCCATCATCTCTCTCCTGCTCCCTTAAACAGCCAGCTCTTTAGGCTGCTGGGCTTTGTGCGGGTGCTCGGG
>PKUI01000109.1 GCA_002869605.1 Desulfuromonas sp.
CTGCCTAGTTTCGGCGACGGCTCGATCTGCTCGCTGCGCAGGTCGATGACCTCTTCGACCATGTCACCGATGATGCCGACCTTGAGCTCTTCGCCATTCAGGTTGATCTCGAGCACGATGATGCAGTTGTCCTTGGTCCGCTCGCCGCTCTCGATAGTGAAACGCTTGCGCAGGTCGACCACCGGCACCACGCTGCCGCGCAGGTTGATCACGCCGAGCATGTAGTCCGGAGCTTGCGGCACCTTGGTCACCTCGATAAAGTCGAGGATCTCACGTACCTTGAGCACGTCGATGCCGAAGCTTTCCTGCCCGAGGCGGAAGGTCAGATACTGCCAGGTCTCAATGGCCTGTTCCATAACTTGCATCGCGTCCTCCTCTCTAGAAACGCTCGAAGTCGCTGTCGAGGTGATCGCGGCCAGCACTCTTACTGCTCTCCGGAAGGGCGACCTGGGGTGCGCTACCATACCCCTTGCCGCTGCTGGCCTGCTTCTGCGGCAAGGCCTGTTGCCGGAAGCCGAGCTGGCCAAGGCGGAAGAAGCCGATAGCGGCCTGCATCTGCTCGGCCTGGCTCGAGAGCTCTTCGGACGTTGATGCCATCTCTTCACTTGAAGAGGCGTTGGTCTGGATCACCGAGTCGAGCTGCTGGATCGCTCCGGAGATCTGCTCGGCGCCGGCGTCCTGCTCAACGCTTGCTGCGGCGATCTCCTGCACCAGCTCGGCGGTCCGCTGAATGTTCGGCACCATCGCCGAGAGCAGCTCGCCGGCATTCTCGGCGACCTCCACGCTGCTGACCGAGAGTTCGCTGATCTCGGCCGCGGCCAGCTGACTCCGTTCGGCGAGCTTGCGCACCTCAGCGGCGACCACCGCGAAACCTTTACCCTGCTCACCGGCGCGCGCCGCCTCGATGGCAGCGTTGAGCGCCAACAGGTTGGTCTGCCGTGCAATCTCCTCGATGATCATGATCTTGTCGGCGATCGACTTCATTGCCGACACCGTGTCCTGTACCGCCTGGCCGCCCTGTTGCGCATCATCGGCCCCCTTAAGAGCGATTTTCTCGGTCTCTTTGGCGTTATCGGCATTCTGGCGGATATTGGCCGTCATCTCCTCGATGGAGCTCGAGGCCTCTTCCGCTGAGGCCGCCTGCTCGGTCGCCCCCTGTGAGAGCTCCTCGGAGCTGGCACTGAGCGCCTGGCTGCCGGCCGAAACCTGCTCGGCGGCTCCTTGTACGGTGCCGACCACGTCGCGCAGGTTGACCACCATCCCCTTAAGGGCGATCAGCAGCTCATCTTTGCTAGAGCGTTCAACCACATCGACGCCGAGGTTGCCGTCGGAGATTTCCTTGGCAAGCTCGGTAACCTCACGTGTCGAGACGACCATCTTGTCCATTGCATCGACCAGCTGACCGACCTCATCGTTGCTCTCGGCACGCAGTTCCACCGAGATATCGCCGATGGCCATGGCATTGGCGGCATGCAAGGCTTTCTCGAGAGGTTTGACGATCGAACGGGTAATCAGAAAGGCAATGGTCACGCCGATGGCGATCGCCAGCAGGCTGATGATGGACATCGAGCGTTTCATGCCGGCCGAGGCGGCGAGAATCTCTTCCCCCTCAACCTTGATTTCGCTTACCTGCTGTTGCTGCAGGGTTGTGAACTCTGCGAGCAGAGTGCTTGCGTCCTGGTCAAATTCGGTCATCACGGTGTTGCCTACCGCCTGGCCTGACTCCGTGTAGGCGGCGACCATCCGCTTGCCGGTCTCCATAAACTCATCGATCCCGGCATGAATCTTCTCGACATGCCCCAGGGCGGTCTGGTCATTCTCCTCGCGGTACATCTTCTCGAACAGGCCAAGGTCCGCATCAAATTCGCGCGCCAGCGCTTCGGCCTCGTTGAGCGACTTCTGCTCGCCGGTCAGCGCCGCATCTGTCACCAGCTGCTGCATGTTGAGCGCCATCGCCATCATCTCGTCGGCCTGCAGGGTAAAGGGGAGGCTCTCCTTCACCACCTGCTCAGCGGCACCGTCAACCTCGCGCAGGGCGTTGAAGGAAAAGAACGTCATCAACACCATCAGCAGCACCACCAGACCGAAACCGGCGCCCAAACGTACCCCAACCCTGAAATCCTTGATTGCCATCGACTTCCTCCTCGCGTCAGTTATGCCGTTACCGCCATGTGCGGCAAATCAGCCATTCACTTTTGTGCCCCATCCGCGCTGATGCCAGAGAAATAGTCAACAACGTACACCTTACATTCTTTATGCCAATCAATGACAAAATGTAAATTGGTGTTTATTAATTTTGTAAGCAATCAATTCTACGTCACTTTCTCCTAGCCTACGGTCTCGACAAGCATCGCACACAGCTTTTACAGACAGGCAGTCAACCATGAGCTGACACACATGTGTGCCTTGCTACAAAAAAGGGAGACCGCGAACGGTCTCCCCAAGCAAGGAGGAATGAGGAAGGAGCGGGATTGCTCCTGGAGGTCTGTTTTACGGCAGTTCGGACCCGGCTCAGCGGGTCGTCAGCGAAGGCCTACGGATGGGTGGGCCATGCCGGTTAAATTGGTGCAACAAAGCGTTACGGCGGAGCGGCTAAACAGTACCATGCCAATCAGGCACACAACGAATTCAGACTGTCGATGCAGTGGGGAAACTGCTCCGAGGGTTGCGGACGGCTCCATAGGTAGCCCTGGCCGATATCACAGCACGAGCCGAGCAGGAACCGATGCTGATATTCTTCCTCGACCCCCTCGGCAACAATTTCGAGACCGAGTCCGTGCCCCATGCCGATAACCGCCTCGATAATGGCGGAGTCCTTGCCGTCGTGCGCCAGCCCCTCGAGAAAGGAGCGGTCTATCTTCAGGCGATCGACAGGGAAACTCTTGAGATAGGCCAGCGAGGAATAGCCGGTACCGAAGTCATCCACC
>PKUI01000225.1 GCA_002869605.1 Desulfuromonas sp.
CGGTGCAGACCCGCCTGCCGCTATCCGAGGTCAAGGTCGGTGACAGTATCGCGGTTAACGGTGCCTGCCTGACGGTTGTTTCGTCACAGGGACAGACCTTTGCCGCCGATGCCTCGCCCGAGACCCTGGAGCGAACGACCCTCGGCACCTCAAGGAACGGCACGCGGGTCAACCTGGAGCGAGCCCTCTGTTTCGGTGACCGTCTCGGTGGGCACCTGGTTACAGGACACGTCGACAGCCTTGCCCAGGTCATGGCGCGCCGCCGCCAGGGAAACATGGAGGTCTTCGAGTTTAAGCTCGATGCCGGTCCATTACGTCTATTGGTCGAGAAGGGTTCGGTGGCGATCGATGGTATCAGCCTTACGGTCAACCGAGTCAATGAGGATGGGTTCAGTGTTGCCATCATTCCGCATACCCTGGTGGAAACAACCCTGGTCGATCGACAGGTAGGGGATGCGGTGAATATCGAAACCGACCTGATCGGCAAGTATGTGGCGCGCCTGCTCCCCGCACAGGGGCAGGATAAGGAAGCCTCGCGTTTGGACGCCGAGTTCCTTGCCCGCCACGGTTTTGTATAACGTTTGCATTAACATGGAAGGTAGTAGGTGATGCCGATTAAAAATATCGAAGCAGCCTTGGAGGATATCCGCCAGGGGAAGATGGTCATTTTGGTCGATGACGAGGATCGCGAAAACGAGGGCGACCTGGCGATGGCTGCCGAGTTCGTCACCCCCGAAGCGGTCAACTTCATGGCTACGGAGGGGCGTGGACTGATTTGCCTCTCCTTGACCGAAGGGCGCGCCGATCAGCTCGATCTGCCGTTGATGGTACAAGCGAACACCTCTTCGTTCGGTACGGCCTTTACGGTATCGATCGAGGCGCGTACCGGAGTCACCACCGGGATTTCTGCTGCAGACCGTGCTCGTACCATTCAGGTGGCTATCGATGATGCCTCGGTTCCGCGCGACTTGTCCCGTCCCGGGCACGTGTTTCCACTGCGTGCCAAGAAGGGTGGGGTGCTTGTCCGTGCCGGGCAGACAGAAGGTTCGGTCGATCTTGCGCGCCTGGCAGGCCTCAAGCCCTCCGGCATGATCTGTGAGATCATGAACGAAGACGGCACCATGGCGAGGATGCCTCAGCTCAAGGAGTTCGCCAAGAAGCACGATCTGCGGATTGTGACGATCGCCGATCTGGTAGCCTATCGGATGCGCAAGGAACTGCTGGTCCGCCGTGCCGCCGAAACGGTTTTGCCGACCCCGTTCGGTGGTGAGTTCAAGGCGATCGCCTATGAGAATGATGTCGACAAGGCCCAGCATCTGGCGCTGGTGAAGGGGGAGATCGACCCTGATAAACCGATTCTTGTTCGTGTTCACTCCGAATGCCTGACCGGTGATGTGTTCGGCTCGATGCGCTGTGATTGTGGAGATCAGCTGCATGCCGCAATGTCACAGATCGATGACGAGGGGTGTGGTGTCATTCTTTACATGCGGCAGGAGGGGCGCGGCATTGGCTTGATCAATAAGCTCAAAGCCTATGCGCTACAGGACCAGGGACATGATACCGTTGAGGCCAACGAAGCTCTCGGGTTTCAAGCCGACTTGCGCGATTACGGTATTGGTGCGCAGATCCTCAGTGAACTCGGCATCCGCAAGATTCGCCTGATGACCAATAACCCGAAGAAAATTGTCGGGCTCGAAGGGTATGGGATTTCCATCGTCGAGAGAGTGGCGATTGAAATGAAGGCAACCGGAAATAACATCAATTACCTCCGCACCAAGCGGGAAAAACTTGGCCATTTGCTGGAAAATATCTGAAGCTTTCAGTTTGGCGAACGAGTATAAAGGAGACTAACAATGGGCAAGGTTCTGGAAGGAAAGCTCGACGCAACAGGTTCACGTTTCGGAATCGTCCTCGGTCGTTTCAATAGTTTCATTGGCGAGCGACTTCTCGAGGGTACCATGGATGCCTTACTGCGCCACGGTGCCGATGCCGAGCAGATTGACGTTGCCCGTGTCCCCGGGAGCTTTGAAATTCCCCTGGCAGCCAAACGTATGGCAGTCAGCGGTCGCTACGATGCGGTTATCTGCCTCGGTGCGGTTATCCGCGGTGCAACTCCGCACTTCGATTATGTCAGCTCCGAAGTTTCCAAGGGGATCGCCTCGGTAAGCCTCGACAGTAACGTGCCGATCGCCTTCGGTGTATTGACCACTGATACGGTCGAACAGGCGGTTGAGCGTGCCGGGACCAAGGCTGGCAATAAAGGTTTCGATGCCGCGCTGAGTGCGATTGAAATGGTCAACCTGCTCAAGGCTCTGTAAATATGATTAAGGGTGGAAGACGTCAGGCTAGGGAGCTTGCGGTTAAGTTTCTTTACGGGCAGCCGCCGGCAATGGAACTTGATAAATCGCTAATGGACTATTGGCAGAATTTTCGTTTTGCCGCCGATGAGCTTGGCGATGTGGTTGATGATGAGTTGCCTCTTGACGCTGACGTGGTGGCGTTCACCGAGACACTATCACGTGGCTCGGTGGTGCATCGTGATGAGATTGATAAGGTCATCGCAGGGACCTCCAATAACTGGTCTGTTGAGCGCATGGCAAAAGTCGATCTGGCGATTCTCCGGTTGGCGGTTTATGAACTGCTCTATACACCGGAGACCCCGGTGCGTGTCGTGATCAATGAGGCTATAGAAATCGGCAAGCGTTTCGGTACCGGTGAATCCTCCAGTTTTTTAAATGGCATTCTCGATCGTATTGCTCATCAGGTGCGCAAGGAGGACAAGTGAAGTCGCAGCTTCAGGTGCTCGATCTGCCTGTCGATCGTATCGAGAGTCCACTTGTCGCAGTACCGTTCTTTAGTGACCAGCGTCCTCTGGAGGGGCCTGTGGCACTTCTCGACTGGCGTCTTGATGGCATGCTCACGGCCCAACTTGTCGCAGGACAAACGCGCGGAGATGCCGGCGACCGTTATCTTGTCAAGGCTAACCATAAGGTAACGGCGGAGTGGGTGTTGTTTGTCGGTTGTGGTCCCTGTCCCTCTTCGGACAAGTCGGCAGCTGAATCAGTCGTTGCTGAACTGTTGGCGACGGCATTGCAGGCCGGTTTCAGTCAGGTGGCTCTTGGTCTGCCGGTCGAATCGCGTGAACGTCTGGTGGTGTGGCAGGAAGTCCTTGAATCAGCGTTAAAGTCGCCCGATGCCAAACGACTGCATTGCCAGTTGGCCGCTTGTGATCCTGCGATTTATAGTTAGTCGTCTATTTTAATCCTTTTAATACGTTACTTATTACTTCGAGGAATGGTATGCAGAAACAGATTAACGTCGCTTTGCTCGGCTTCGGCACCGTCGGTACCGGGGTGGTTAAGATTCTGCAGGATAACGGTGAGCTGCTGGAACAGCGTGTTGGGGCCAATCTGCGGCTTAAGAAGGTCATTGACCTTGATACCACCACCGACCGTGGCGTGGTTCTTCCCGATGGGGTGCTCAGCGATAACATCGAGGACGTCTTTGACGACCAGGAAATCGATGTTGTTATCGAGCTGATTGGTGGTTATGAGCCGGCCCGGACCTTTGTGCTGCGCAGTATCGCTGCGGGTAAACACATCGTAACCGCCAACAAGGCCTTGCTGGCCCTGCATGGGGAAGAGATCTTTGCCGCGGCAGAAGAGCAAGGCGTTTCCGTGATGTATGAGGCGTCCGTCGGTGGCGGGATACCGATCATTACATCATTGCTCGAAAATCTTGGTGCCAACCGATTCAATGCGGTGTTCGGTATCCTTAACGGCACCTGTAACTACATTTTGACCCGCATGACACGTGAAGGGTCGGAGTTCGCTACGATTCTCAAGGACGCTCAGCAACTCGGCTATGCCGAGGCCGACCCGACCTTCGATGTCGAGGGGGTCGATACCGCGCATAAGCTCGCGTTGCTGGTGCAACTCTGTTTCAATACCCGCATCCCGTTCGAAAGCATTTACACCGAAGGGATCAGCGATATCTCGCCTCTCGATATCCAGTTCGCTGAGCAATTCGGCTACCGCATCAAATTGCTGGCTATCGGCAAGCGTGGCGAGAAGGGGATCGAGGCGCGCGTGCATCCGACAATGGTGCCTGATAACTATCCGCTCGCCGAGGTTCACGATGTGTTCAATGCCGTGCGTGTGGTCGGTGATTACGTCGGTCCGGTGATGCTCTATGGGCAGGGTGCCGGCATGGAAGCGACCGGCAGCGCGGTTGTCGGTGATGTGATGGCGGTTGCACGTAACGTACTTTCCGGAACCGGGTTGCGGACTCCGTCTCGCGGCATCTCTCCTGAGCACATCGGTGACCTGCCGATCTGCCCGATGGAGGATATTGTCAGTCACTACTATCTGCGTTTCGCTGCGCTCGATCAGCCTGGCGTTCTGGCCCAGATCTCGAGCATCCTCGGTGAATACAACATCAGTATTACCTCGATGATTCAGCCGGAGCGCAAGGTCGGTAAGGCGGTTCCGATTGTTATCATGACCCATGATGCACGGGAGGAAGATATTAACGCGGCACTCAAGAAAATTGACGAATTGTCGGTGATCGTTGATCGTACCCGTCTGATTCGGATCGAGAACGAACTCGACTGAAATAGGAACTTTTTGTCAGGAGAAAAATAGCGGATAAAGTGCTTGACATTACTAGCGCTTGTCTGTTAATTCTTACCGGCATTTTTGGTGTAGGCACGTAGCTCAGTGGGAGAGCACTACCTTGACACGGTAGGGGTCGGCGGTTCAATCCCGCCCGTGCCTACCATTTATTTGACAACTACACCATGTGCACGAGGCATCCCCGGATGCCTCTTTTCGTTCGTGGAGAGTGATGTATGGCTGAAGTATCGATCCAATTGCCCGATGGCTCCGAGCGCCAATACCCCGAAGGGGTCGAAGCGCTGCAGGTCGCCAAGGATATCAGTGAAGGTCTTGCGCGTGCTGCGGTCGCGGTCAGGGTCGATGGTGAAATGCGTGACCTGAGTGTGAAGCTTGAGCACGACAGTCGTCTCGAGATCATTACCGACAAGAGCAATGAGGGGCTTGATCTGTTGCGTCACTCGGCTGCGCACCTGATGGCCCAGGCAGTCAAACACCTGTATGGCGACAAGGTGCAGGTGACCATCGGTCCGTCGATCGATAACGGCTTCTATTACGATTTCTACAGCCCCGAACATACCTTCTCCCCGGACGATTTCGAAACGATCGAGGCGAAGATGACCGAGCTCGCCAAGGCGGATCAAAAAATCGAGCGTCAGGAGCTTTCGCGCGACGAGGCGATTGCGCTGTTCAAGTCGATGGGGGAGGATTACAAGGTCGAACTGATCGAAGACCTTGATGCCCCGAAGGTCTCGATCTATCGCCAGGGCGACTTCTGTGACTTGTGTCGCGGACCGCACCTGCCGTCGACCGGGCGCATCAAGGCTTTCAAGCTGACCAGCGTCGCCGGTGCCTACTGGCGAGGTGATGAGAAGAACGCCATGCTGCAGCGCCTCTACGCCACCGCTTGGCCTGACAAGAAGGCCCTCAAGCAGTACCTGCAGAGGCTCGAGGAGGCACGCAAGCGTGACCACCGTAAGCTCGGCAAGGAACTCGACCTGTTCTCCTTTAACGAGGAAGCCGGCGCCGGCCTGGTGATCTGGCACCCCAAGGGCGCGCTGCTGCGCACCCTGCTCGAGGATTTCGAGCGCCGCGAGCATCTCAAGCGCGGTTACGATATCGTCATGGGTCCGCAGATCCTGCGCACCGACCTCTGGAAGACCTCCGGCCACTACGAAAACTACCGCGAGAACATGTATTTCACCGAGGTCGATGAACAGAGCTACGGCATCAAGCCGATGAACTGTCTCGCCCACATGCTGATCTACAAGTCGCAGATCCGTTCCTACCGCGACCTGCCGCTCCGTTTTTTCGAGCTTGGCACGGTGCATCGCCACGAAAAGTCCGGCGTGCTGCACGGCCTGCTGCGCGTGCGTGGTTTTACTCAGGACGACGCGCATATTCTCTGTATGCCCGAACAGCTCGACGGCGAGATCAAGGGGGTTCTCAAGTTCGTCCAGGATGTGATGGCGATCTTCGGCTTTGACTACGAACTCGAGATCTCGACCCGTCCGGAGAAGTCGATCGGTAGCGATGCCGATTGGGAGCGTGCAACGAGCGCTCTTTTGTTGGCACTTAAGGACAGCGGACTGCCGTTTGAGATCAACGAAGGGGACGGCGCTTTCTACGGTCCGAAGATCGATATCAAGCTGACTGACGCCCTTGACAGGAAATGGCAGTGTGCTACAATCCAGTGCGATTTTACCCTGCCCGAACGCTTCGATCTTACTTATGTCGGCGCAGACGGTGAACGCCATCGCCCTGTAATGGTCCATCGGGTCATCCTCGGGGCGATTGAACGTTTTATCGGGGTGCTCATCGAGCATTATGCCGGCAGTTTTCCGCTTTGGCTGTCGCCTGTACAGGCAGTGGTGATGAATGTCACCGATAACCAGCGAGATTATGCCGAGCAGGTATTCAACGACCTGCGCGCTGCCGGTGTTCGAGTTCAGAAAGATTTCCGTAACGAGAAGCTCGGCTTTAAGATACGTGAAGCGCAAATGCAGAAGGTCCCTTACATGCTGGTCATCGGGGATCGTGAAATGGAAGAGGCCAAGGTTACGCCGCGCTACAAGGATGGCAAGAACCTTGACTCCATGACGTGCGACGCTTTTGTCCAGCTTGTACTGGATGAGTGTCGCGACTATCGCTAGGAGGATTCGTCATAGCTAAGCAAGAGACCAACATTAACCGGGCTATACGCGCTCGGCAAGTTCGCGTTATTGATGACGAGGGTGAACAGCTCGGTATTCTTAACACCGATGAGGCCCTGACGATCGCCGAGGAGAGAGGACTCGACCTGGTCGAAGTTTCTCCAAACGCTGAGCCTCCTGTTTGCAGGATCATGGATTACGGCAAATACAAGTATCAGCAGAGTAAGAAACTTGCTGAGGCTAAGAAAAAAGCGGCTCGCGTTGAACTCAAGGAAGTCAAGATGCGGCCCAAGACCGAAACGCATGACTTTCTGACCAAGGTCAAGCATGCCAGACGTTTTCTTGAAGAAGGAAACAAGGTCAAGGTCACGGTCATGTTCCGAGGCCGTGAGCAGTCGCACCCTGAACTCGGTCTGGCGCAGTTGGACAAATTTGTAGAAGCGATTAAGGATATCGGGGCGGTTGAATCATCTCCGAGTCGCATGGGGCGCTTCATGCATATGGTTGTCGCACCAATCAAGAAATAATCATCTCGGATAGAGATCAGAAGGAGATAGTAACATGCCTAAAATCAAGACCAATCGTGGCGCCGCCAAGCGCTTTCGTAAGACCGGCACCGGCCGTGTCCGTCGTAACAAGGCTTTTACCAGTCACATCCTGACCAAGAAGAGCACCAAGCGCAAACGTAACCTGCGTAGCTCAACTCTGGTCGCCAAGGCAGATGAGCGCAACATTTCGCGTCTGATTCCTTACCTGTAAAGATTGTTTCGTTGTGAACCGGGGGGCCAGGCTCCTCCTCCGGATCCAACTAGCGCGTATGCGCAAATACACCTAGAAGGAGAAAGAGATGCCTAGAGTAAAAGGTGGGTTCAAGACCCGTCGTCGTCGTAACAAGGTTCTTAAGCTGGCCAAAGGGTACCGTGGTGCCCGTGGTAAACTGTTTCGCAGTGCTACCGAGGCCGTAGATCGTGCCCTGAATTATGCGTTCCGTGACCGTCGCGTCAAGAAGCGTGATTTCCGTGCACTCTGGATTGCTCGTATCAATGCCGCAGCTCGTGAGAATGGCATGTCGTACAGCCGTCTTGTTCATGGTCTTAAAAAGGCCGATGTTGCCCTGGATAGGAAGATTCTGGCACAGCTTGCGGTGGTTGATCCTCAGGCCTTTGCGCAGATCGTCGAGACTGCCAAGGCCCAGAAGTAAGCACGCAATACGATCGACAAAAAGATGGGGTCTTGACCCCATCTTTTTTTTTATTTTTTCGGCAGGGGTTGTCCTGCTGCGACAGGCGAGGCAATGAAAGAACAACTTGAACAGATTGGGGCCAAGGCCCGCGAAGCGCTGCTGAAATCAGCATCCGAAGTTGAATTACAGCAGGCCAAGTCGATCTTTTTGGGCAAGAAGGGTGAAGTGACCGGCCTCATGAAAGGGATGCGTGACCTGCCGGCCGATCAGCGTCCTGAGTTCGGGGCGCAGGTCAATCGGGTTAAGGGCGATCTCGAGGAACTGTTCGAACAACGCTTGCAGCAGGTGCGTGAATCGGCCATTGATGAGCGATTGAGCTCCGAGAAGATTGACGTGACCCTGCCGGGGCGGACCTCTTCGCGCGGTACGTGTCATCCGGTCAGTATGGTGGCCGCCGATCTGGTTGAGATTTTCTCCGGACTTGGCTTCAGCGTCGCCGAGGGCCCTGAAGTTGAAAAGGACTTTTACAATTTCGAGGCTTTGAATATTCCCAAGGATCATCCTGCACGCGATATGCAGGATACCTTTTATGTCAGTGAGGATGTGGTTCTGCGCACGCATACCTCGCCGGTACAGATCCGCTCGATGTTGAAGCATCAGCCTCCGGTACGGTTGATTGCCCCGGGTACTGTTTACCGACGTGACTCCGACCTGACTCATAGCCCGATGTTTCACCAGATTGAAGGGTTTTTGGTCGATAAAAACATCACTTTTGGTGACCTCAAGGGGATTCTGACGACGTTTATTACCGAGTACTTTGGCACTAAAACCGGTGTGCGTTTTCGCCCCTCGTTTTTCCCCTTCACCGAACCGAGTGCTGAGGTCGATATCCAGTGTGTTATCTGTGGAGGTAGCGGTTGTCGGGTCTGCAAGGGGAGTGGTTGGCTTGAAATACTCGGTAGTGGCATGATCGATCCGGAGGTTTTTAGGTCGGTCGATTACGATCCTGATGTCTACTCCGGGTTTGCTTTCGGAATGGGGCTCGAGCGTATCGCCATGCTCAAATATGGTGTCAACGATTTACGCCTGTTTTTCGAGAATGATGTCCGCTTCCTGAAACTCTTTTAAAATCATTATGATAAGCCATATTCTTATGAAGGACTTGAAGTTATGATTGTCACCCGTAACTGGCTGCAGGAATTCGTCGCTTGCGATTACACCCCCGAGGAGCTATCCCATCGTCTGACCATGGCTGGACTTGAGGTTGACGCCATGGAGACACTTGGCGCCGGTCTGGAGAGTGTTATCGTCGCACGTCTCGCTTCCGTCGAGCAACATCCTGATGCAGACCGCCTTACCGTGTGTCAGGTTGAGACCGGTACGGATACCGTTCAGGTTGTTTGTGGAGCGACCAATCATAAAACCGGCGACCTCGTCGCATTTGCCCAGGTGGGGAGCCTGTTGCCCGGTGACTTCAAGATCAAGAAGTCTAAAATACGTGGTCAGGTGTCGATGGGCATGCTCTGTTCCGAGAAAGAACTTGGCCTGGCCGAAGACTCTCCCGGCATCATGATCCTTCCTGAGGGGCTTGAACTTGGAACTGCTGCCTTTGAGGCGCTGGGTCTGATGGACACCCGCTACGAAATCGGCCTGACGCCGAATCGCCCTGACTGTCTGAGTGTTGTTGGTGTTGCGCGCGAAGTTGCGGCGATGTGCAAGACCCAGCTGCAGCTGCCGAAGGTGAAGATCAGCGAAGGGGGAGCCGCGACGTCCAGCGAAACCTCCGTGACCATCGATGATGCCGAGCGCTGTCCCCGTTACGCCGCGCGCCTGATCCGGGGCATCAAGGTCGGCCCGTCACCTGACTGGATGGTCCGTCGTCTCGAAACGGCCGGCATGCGTTCTATCAATAATGTCGTCGATGTCACCAACTACGTGATGATGGAGCTCGGTCATCCTCTCCACGCCTTCGATTTCAACCTGCTCAGGGGCAAACGTATCGAGGTGCGACGCGCTGTAGAGGGGGAGGAGTTCGTGACCCTGGATGGTCAGCCGCGCAAGCTCTGCGTTGATGACCTGATGATTTGCGATGGTGAAGGCCCGGTTGCTGTTGCCGGGGTCATGGGGGGCGAAAACTCCGAGATTCAGAATGATACCGTTGATGTGCTCCTCGAGAGTGCCTATTTCGAGCCGACCGGGATCCGTCGCACCGCTAAGCGCATGGGGCTGCATACGGAATCGTCGCACCGTTTTGAACGTGGTGCCGATTTTGACATGGTCCCCACGGCCCTCGATCGCGCCGCCTCGCTGATTGTTGAAACGGCCGGTGGTGAAATTGCCCCCGAGAGGATCGACAACTGTCCCAACCCCCTCGCGCCGCGTGAGGTGAAGATCTCCTGCGTACGTACCAATGCGCTCCTCGGTCTCGAACTGACCAATCAGCAGATCGTCGCCTATCTGGCTTCGATCGGCCTGGGTGTCGTTGACGCTGACAGTGAACCGCTGGTGGTGAAGGTGCCCCTCTTCAGGCCGGACATCGAACGCGAGGTCGACCTCATCGAGGAGGTTGCCCGTCTGCATGGCTACGATCATATCCCGGTGACGATGCCTTGTGGCGAAACGGTTACCCACCAGCCTCCGGTCCATCTGCAGCGCGTCAACCAACTGCGAGCCGCACTGGCCAGTGCCGGTTATTCCGAGGTGATCAACTATTCCTTCGTCCATCCTGAGGTGAATGACCGCATCGGTCTCAATGATGACGACCCGCGACGTTCCATGGTCAAGATCCTCAACCCGCTCTCCGAAGATCAGTCGGTCATGCGTACCTCGCTGGTGCCAAGCATGCTCGAAACGGTTGAACGAAACGTTGCCTATCGCAGTCGTGACCTGCGCCTGTTCGAAATGCGCCCGACGTTCCAGGCGGTCGAGGGTGAAGAAATCCCGGTCGAGAAAATGCGTTTGTGTGTAGCCATGACTGGGCGTCGCAACCCAGAAGGCTGGGCGCAGGGTGAGGAGGTCGTTGATTTCTACGATGCCAAGGGGCTCGTCGAACAGCTTCTCGCGACCTACCATATTACTAAGGTCGTTTGGCAGACGGAAGGTCTCGACCCGTTCTTCCACCCCGGCAAGAGTTGCGTGATCTGTTCGGGTAAAACGGTTCTCGGTGCCCTGGGGGAAGTCCACCCCCGGGTCTTGTCCCGCTACGAAATAGATGTGCCGGTTTTCCTGCTCGACCTCGACACCGAGGCTATCTTCGGCCTTGCAAAGGATTTCAGTGGATTCACCGCACCTTCACGTTTCCCAGACGTTTTCCGTGATAGCGCCTTCCTTGTCGATGAGGCGGTGACTGCAGGAGAAGTTCTTGCGGTTATGAATCGCGCGAAGGGTAAGGATGTTGAAGATATTGTGTTGTTTGACCTTTATCGCGGAAAGGGGGTACCGGAGGGGAAGAAGAGCTTTGCCGTGCGCGTACGTTACCGTTCAAGTGAGCGGACCCTGACCGACGACGAGATTACCAAGATACATGGTAAATTGATCAAGGCACTTAATGCGCAGTTGGAAGCAGAAATCCGCTGAAAGTAGTTGAAACTAAACTGCTTGTGTGGTATTTATCCATGAAATTCAGGCACCTATGTAATCTTGTGGAGGCGACATGACAAAAGCTGATCTCGTAGAGAATGTCTACCTCAGAACCGGTTTTTCGAAGAAGGAGTCGGCCGATATCGTCGAGACCGTTTTCGATCTGATGAAATCGACTCTTGAGGCGGGGGAAAAGATAAAAATCGCCGGTTTTGGTAACTTCATTGTCAAGGAGAAGGCCTCGCGTCGCGGTCGTAATCCTCAGACGGGCGATGAGATCACCATATCCGCGCGTCGCATCCTGACTTTTAAGCCGAGTCAGGTGCTGAAAGCATCGATTAACGGAGAAGACTAACCCTTTCCCGGTGCGTGCGCATGGCTAGGGACCTTCCTGAAAAAAAATACTTCAAGATCGGCGAGGTTGCCGATCTTGTTGGTGTTAAACCTCATGTTCTGCGTTATTGGGAATCTGAGTTTACCTGTCTTAAACCTGTAAAGAGCCGCTCCAAGCAGCGGCTCTTTCGCCGTGAAGATATTGAAACCGCAAAGCAGATCAAGGAACTTCTTTACGATCAAGGCCTCACCATTTCAGGGGCACAGAAGTTACTCAAGAAACGTTCCTCCAAGAGCACTGCACAGCCACAGTTGATTCATAACGCCACCGACATGCGGCAACTGCTGCGTGCCATGCGGACCGAAATTACTTCCTTACGCGATTCCATTCCGGCGTCTCGCGCCGCCAAAAAAATCAATCAAGTCGAAAAATAGCTAGTTCGAGGGGCTCTTGCGGATTCTTCTGACCAATGATGATGGTATTACCGCTCCCGGACTACTGGCTCTTGCCGATGCAATGTCCAGCCTCGGGGAGGTGGTGGTCGTCGCCCCGGACCGTGAGCGGAGTGCCGTCAGCCATGCGTTGACACTGCATTCTCCGCTGCGAGCCTGGGAACACGTTCCCGGTTGGTTTGCCGTCGATGGTACGCCAACCGACTGCGTCAACCTGGGACTTCATGGACTGTTCGAAAATAAGCCGGACCTGGTTGTTTCCGGAATCAACCGTGGCGGCAACATGGGTGATGACATCACTTATTCCGGCACGGTTTCTGCGGCACTGGAAGCAACCTTAATGGGCGTCCCCGCACTGGCGGTGTCTTTGGATGTCGATGCTGGCAGCGTTGAAGCGTATCGTGTCGCGGCTCTCTACGCATGTCGTGTTGTGCAAATGAGCCTTGATCATGGTCTGCCTCCCGATACCTTTCTCAATGTGAACATTCCGGCCTGCAGTGAGGACCAGATTCAGGGTGTCTGCCTGACTCGTCAGGGGAAAAGGATTTATTCGGACGTCGTGGAGCGGAAAACTGACCCCCGGGGCAAACATTACTATTGGATCGGTTGTGGTGAGCTCGGTTTCGAAGATGTTGCCTGGACCGATTTTCATGCCGTGCACCGTGGGTACGTATCGGTGACGCCTTTGCATCTCGATCTGACGAACTACGGTTCATTTAGCCTCCTGAATCAGTGGGAGTTTCAAGCGATATCTGAGTCGGAGGGTGGGGCGTGAGGCATTTTCCTGATTATGCCATTGCTCGCCGGCGCATGGTTGAGCAGCAGTTGATGGATAACGGTATCGACGACGATCGGGTGCTTCAGGTCATGCGCTCGGTGCCGCGGCATCTCTTCGTCGAACCCGCCTTCGCGGCGCAAGCTTACGGCGATGCCCCTTTGCCGATCGGCGAAAAACAGACTATTTCCCATCCCTACATCGTGGCCTTCATGACCGAGGCATTAGCCCCGCGAGAGCGCGAGGAGGTCCTCGAAATCGGTACCGGGTCCGGTTATCAGGCCGCCGTACTGTCTTGCCTCTGTAAGCGGGTCTATACCATTGAGAGGCACTCGTCCCTGGCGCGTCGAGCACGCCAGGTGCTCGATGAGATCGGGTGCTCGAATGTTCAGCTTAAGCTTGGTGACGGGACCCTTGGTTGGCCCGAGATGGGCCCCTTCGACGGTATTATGGTCACCGCGGGAGCGCCCGTGTTGCCGGAAAAGCTCAAAGAACAGCTCAAGGTTGGAGGGCGCCTTATTGTCCCTGTCGGCGACAAGGCGCAACAGGTGCTACTGAGGATTACCCGTACCGGGGAGAATAGCTTTAACGAGGAGCGCTTCCATGGCTGCCGCTTTGTTCCCTTGGTGGGGGAAGAGGGCTGGGCGGACGGGGTCTATTAATGCGTTGGTTTCGGTCTCTTTATGATTGGGTCCTGTCGTGGGCCAACACCCCCTACGGTGCACCGGCTCTCGGCCTGTTGGCGCTCGCCGAGGCGTCTTTCTTTCCGGTGCCACCCGATACCCTGTTGATGGCTTTGTCCCTGTCGAAACAATCCAGGGCCTTCAGGTTAGCAATGATCTGTACGGCGGGTTCGGTCGTCGGCGGGGCGATCGGTTACTTGATTGGCTGGGGGGTGTGGGACTCCCTGGCTCCGATTTTCTTTGCTCATATTCCTGGCTTCACCCCCGAGCAATTTGCCCGGGTCCAGTCGCTGTTTGCCGATTACGGTTTCTGGGCGGTTTTTGTGGCCGGGTTCACCCCCATCCCTTACAAGATTTTCACGATCGCCGCCGGGGTGTTCCTGATCAATTTTCCAATTTTTTTGTTGGCTTCACTGCTCAGTCGTGGCCTGCGCTTTGTTTTGATTGCTGGCTTGATCTGGCGTTTTGGTGCCCCGATCAAGGCGTTTATCGATCGCTACTTCAACCTTCTCTGTTACCTGGCCTTGGTTCTGGTGCTGGTGGTTGTTCTGCTCTGGAAGGGGTTGGCGTGACGGGGAGACGTTACGAGGTTGACGGTCTCTGGTCTCATCCGTTAAGCTACCCCTGTTCGGAGGCTTAATGAATCTACTGCGTGCCCTATTGCTATGTCCGACACTTTTATGGCTGGTACTTGCGTCCTGTGCTTCCTCCCAGGGCGTTTATCATGTCGTGAAAGAAGGGCAGACCCTGTACCGCATCAGCCGCGAATACCGGGTGCAGGAAGCCTATCTGGCACGCATTAATAACATCTCCGATCCGACTGAGTTGCCGGTCGGTAAGCGCCTGTTTATCCCCGACGCCAAGCGTGTGCTGAACGTTCCCGCCACGGTCAAGCCCGACCCCCCTGCGACTGTTTTTAAACCACGTCCGGTGACTTCTACGCGACCTGGGAATAAGACTCCTCCTACCAAGGTGACGAAGCCGTCCACCACAACGACGGTGAAGGCGCCTGCACCGGACAAGAGTCGCTTTAGCTGGCCATTAAAGGGTAAGATCATCCGTTGTTTTTCTGCAAACGGGAAGGACCCCTGCAAGGGGATCGAAATTTCGGTCGCTAAAAACACGCCGGTCAAGGCTGCCGCAGCAGGGAGTGTCATCTACAGCGGTAATGGTATTCGTGGTTATGGTAACCTGATCATCATCAAGCATGACAATTCCTTCTTTACTGTTTATGGTTATAGCCAGCGTAATCTGGTCAACAGTGGTGCGTACGTCAGCAAGGGACAGAAAATCGCTTATTCCGGGACGCCACCTGGCGGTGGTGTGCCCCGTCTTCATTTCGAAGTTCGCCATGGCAAAAAAAGTGTCGATCCAGTCAAGTATCTGCCCTGACGAGGTTCGAATTTAATTGCTTCTGGGAGGGAGTCAATGAGCGCCAAACGATCTAAAAATGAGCAGGCCAATCTTGAACCGGATGAAGAACGGGAAGATGCGGTCGAAAACGACGATGAAGAGGAAGAGTTGGAGCTTTCTGACTCTGGGGGAAAGAGTAGCAGCGATGATGGGGGGGAAGAGAAGGTCGCGAAGAAGCCTGAGGATGATTTTCACTCCGATGATGCCATCAAGCATTACCTGCGCGAAATCCAACGTACGACTCTGCTGACCGCCGACGAGGAAAAGCAGCTGGCTCGGCGCATCTCCAAGGGGGATATGGCCGCGCGGGATCATATGATCGAGTCGAACTTACGACTGGTGGTGAAAATCGCCAAGCGCTACATGAATCGTGGGTTGCCCTTCCTCGACCTCATCGAAGAGGGGAATATGGGCCTGATCAAGGCGGTCGAGCGGTTCAAGTTGAGCAAGGAGTGTCGATTCTCGACCTACGCGACCTGGTGGATACGACAGTCCATCGAGCGGGCCCTAGTGAATCAGAGCCGTACGATTCGTCTCCCCGTGCATGTTTCGGACGACATCAACAAGATGATCAAAATCACCCGCAGTCTGGTGCAGGAGTTCAATCGCGAGCCGGAAATCGAGGAGGTTGCGACGGCCATGGACGTCGACCCTTCCTACGTACGCCGTCTCACCTCGCTGGTGCGCAAGACCTACTCGATCGAGCATCCGATGGGTGAAAACAGCGATTACAGCTTGATGGATACGATCGAAGATCCATCGGCGGTCGATCCCTCGGGGCTGCTCGAAGCCCTCGATAAGTTTTCGCATGTCAGCGAATGGCTCGACTCACTCAATGAAAACGAGAGGGAAATCCTGACCCTGCGTTTTGGTCTCAACGACCGGGAACCGCAGACCCTGGATACCATTGGCAAGAAGTTTGGTGTCACGCGCGAGCGCATCCGGCAGATCGAGGCGAAGAGTCTCGAAAAGCTGCGTACGATCATGCAGGAGAAAGATCGTGCACGTGCGGCAGGAAATGTCGATTAGATCAATAACGTTAACAGGAGGTTTCTGGTCGTGGAAGAATTAAAAAATATTATCCGGGACATCCCCGATTTCCCCAAGAAGGGGATTGTCTTCAAGGACATTACGACTCTGCTGAGCGATGGACGCAGTTTCCATCGTATGATCGACTTGATTGCACATCGCTACGTGGGTAAGAATATTCAGAAGGTCATCGGTGTGGAGGCTCGTGGTTTTGTGCTCGGATCGGCGCTTGCGTATAAACTTGGAGCCGGCGTCGTTATGGTACGCAAGCCGGGCAAGCTCCCTTATAAGACCCGTTCCGTATCGTATGATCTTGAGTATGGTACCGACACCCTGGAAATCCATGAAGATGCTTTCGAGCCGGGTGAGCGGGTTATTATTGCGGACGACCTGCTGGCAACTGGAGGGACAGTTGAGGCGGTAGTGAAACTCCTCGAGGGTTTCAACGCAGAACTCGTCGAGTGCGCCTTCATGGCCGAGCTTGAGTTCCTGTCGGGTCGGAACAAGCTTCCTGACGGGAAGGTTTTCAGCCTCTTGAAATTCTAACCCTTGCCAAGTCCGTAAGTTCGATCTATAACATTCATCCCTTTGGCCCCGTAGCTCAGCTGGATAGAGCAACCGCCTCCTAAGCGGTAGGCCGGGCGTTCGAATCGCCCCGGGGCCGCCAGTAGTAACAGCCACTTGAACATTATGTTTGAGTGGCTGTTGTGTTATGGGCAGCATATATTTGGCATTTTTTTAGTAACAACTTAAACGGCGACTCAGGGGAAAGCATATACGCATAAAGTAGGTTGTTTAATTAAAAAGGTTGATTGCTTAGTACATATCGTATACAAAATTGAAAAAAGTCAATCATTTTCATGGCTTAATATCTATATAGTGACATTGATTAATAGATGGATTTAATTTGAATTCCGGAGGATGTGATGAAATTTCAATCTGAGAAGGGTTTTACATTCATTGAAATTATGGTTGTGGTCATCATTCTGGGAGTCTTGGCCGCAATTGTCTTGCCGAAATTCACCGGGCGTACCCAGGAGGCGCGTATTAACGCTGCCGAGAGTCAAGTCGGGGTCTTTGCCACGGCACTTGATGCGTATGAACTCGATAATGGTGGTTACCCGACTACGGAGCAGGGGTTGTCAGCTTTGAGCCAGGAACCGACTGTTCCTCCAACGCCTACGCGATGGAAGGGTCCTTATTTGCAAAAAGCAGTCGGTCCGGATCCCTGGGGTGGAGAGTACCAGTACAAAAGCCCTGGACAACGTAATCCCCGTTCTTATGATCTGCTCTCATACGGGCCCGACAAACGGGAAGGGGGAGGGGACGACATCACCAATTGGTGATCTTTCTTAACTCTGGCCGAACGATGCTTTGGGATCAAAGAGGGTTTACCCTCCTGGAGATTTTGCTCGCAGTAACGCTGCTTGGCTTGGTGGTCGGTATCGGAATGAGTAGTCTGCATGCCGGCATCGATAGTTACTCCAGGGTCTCAAGTCATAGTTTTTTATTGCAGGAGGCCAGGGGAGGGCTGCTGCTTCTGCAGGAGGATCTTAGGGGGATCGCCCCCGTCTATGAACCCTTCATTAACTGCTCAGCGGATCTATTTACTTACCAGGTCTGGGATGAAGAACAGAGCGCGCTGCTGCCGGTTTCATACCACTTCTCGGACGGGGGACTTGTGCGGACCAAAGGGGACGTTACGGAGGATATCCAGCCGCAGCGTGTGGTGATTATGGAGCACGCTGTTAGCGGGGCGTTCAGCTATCACGTTGACGGTAACTGGACGGATGGAGATCCGCAGAACAAAGGGTGCTCAGCTGACGCTCTGGCTTTATCCGTCGACCTCATGCGCGATGAGGATCATTTTTTTGTTGAGACGGCCATGCGGCTGTCGGGAATACACCATGCCGGTAAAGACGCGAAGAACTCACAGTTGCAGTGAGCAGGGTTATGCGTTGTTGCTGGTCTTGTGGGTTCTGGCAGTGATGTCGGCCTTTGCTGTCACGGTCGCCAAGATGGCCAACAGCAATGTCAAGGCGACCGAATATCTGCTCGAGGAGATAACCAACGAGAACCGGTTGCGCAGCGGTTTTAATTTTATAGCGGCGCAACTTCGAGGTTCACCCGGGTTGGGGGCAGAGTCAAAATACCGCGCGATTCGCGGAGATGACCTCGGCTGGTGGTTGGTGCAGCCCGAGCCGTGGCGGTCCGAAAAGCTCTCGGTTGACCCTGGTCAACCCCTGGCCGACCTGCCTAGGGTAGAAGGTGCCTTCTACTGCGAAATCCGGGCGGAGGATGCCAAGTTGCCTCTGCAGCGACTCGATAAGGAGATACTCCAAAACTTTCAGTCGCTGTCACACGCGCAGGCAGAGCAGCTCGCATCGGTTATCAAACTGAAGTCGCGAAAAAAAGAACCGCTATCACTCTACGAACTGGCGTCTAAGGTTGCACTCGATACGAAAACGTTGTTCGGGGACGAGGGTGAGCCGGGGTTGACAGAAGTTGTCACTCCGTTCTCTTCAGGGAAGGTTTATCTGAACGGCGCCAGTCAGGAGACCCTGGCAATGTTACCCATGGTCGGTGATGTGGTCGCGAGAGAAATCGCCGAGCGGATTGCCTATGGGCACCCTTTCGAACGGGTCGAGGATTTACAGCAAGTTCTCGGGGTCACGCCGAAAATGTATAAGTCACTCAAGGACTGGGTGACGGTGAAGTCGGAATATTACCAGCTGATAATTGTCAGTGCCGAGGGGCCGCAGCACGGTGCGATCGAAGGGGTCGTGCATGTTGGCGCCGATACGCTTGAGGTTGTTTTTCTCAAAGAGGGATGATCACGTGGCAGTTGGTTTAAGAATGATTGGCAATGATAAGTCCTGGGTCGAGGCAGCTGTTCGCGGCTCGCGGCTACAGGTCAAATTGGCCGATAAAGGGGCAAGGCCGGGGAAACGTCTGGATAAGGCGACACTCGGTTTGCCCCTTTTTTCATTTGAAATTGAAGGGCGCATTCTGCCCGAGATGAGTAAGGGGGCCTTGGGCAAGGTCTTAAAGTTGCAGCGAGCTCACACCGATGTAGGGGCGCACGTTTCTCAGCGAGCTGTCAAGGGCCGCAAGGGGTGGAACGTTCTCCAGGTTACGACCACTGAGATGCCCGATCACAAGGCACGAGGGGTCGTGCCCGAGCCCTTGGCGCTTTTCTCTCTGGCCGATCAGGCGTCTCTTCTCGAAGAGGGGAAACGCACGCTGGTTGTTTCTAGCTGGGAGGACGAGGTTCAAACTCTAATGCTCGATGGTCGCGAGGTCGTGTTCATGCGTACCCTCAAACAGCCCGGTCAACTGCTCGGGACCTTGCGCCTTTCATCTCAAGCTGTTTATCTCCAAGATGAGCGACAATTGCTCGATGTCGACCGGATCTATCTGCTGGGTGATTGCGAATCAGAGCTTCACAATATCAGTCAGGTCTTCGCCGCTCAGCCATGCCCGCCTGTAGTGATCTGTGGCAGTTCCAAGATCTCCTCCCAGGGGGACCCGATCGCGCTTGGTCTGGCACTGCTCGATCTGCGCGACCCCGTGGTGAGCGGGTGGAATGTTGCAGGGGGAGTATCGCAGGGGGCGGCCTCGCTGAAGCGCCTGCTAACCTTGGCTCTTCCGCTCCTGCTTCTGGTGCTAATCGCTAACGGGGTCGCCGAATATCGAATGCGTCAATCTGAACTGGCGGGTCTCACGGGACAGTTGGCAGCCCTTGAACCACGCTTCCAGCAACAGGGGCTCATGGAAAGAAACGTGACCCAGTTGCAGGAGCTGCTTAATGACAGCGGTGCCGAGTACCTGAGTCCCGAGGCGTGGTTCGATATCTTCGAGGCGCTAGGCGAATTACGCCCGGACGGTTTGAAGGTATCGAGTATCGCTGGAAAAACCTACGACGCGGTGATCGTAAACGGCTATGCCGAAAAGTACGAAGATGTGAACTCTTTTCTCAGCGATCTGGAAGAGGATGATCGTTTCGAGAGTGCCACCCTGGTTCATACCAATACCCGCAGCGGTAAGGTGACCTTCCAGCTACGGCTAAAAATGGCGCGGAGAACGCCATGAAGCTTGCAACCAAGGATACCCGGGCCCTTATTGTCCTGGGGACTTTTCTTGCCTGCGCGGGGCTCTATCACTACGTGGTCGATCCAATGATGCTGCAATGGCACAAGATGGGTCTAGAACTGCAGCAGAAAAAAAAGGATCTCCAGCAAATGCGGCGCAAGATCCGTGAGTATCGGAGCTGGGAGCACGATTACCAGCGACTGTCTGAGGTTGCGTGGGATATCCAGGAAGAGATGAACGTTCCTCCCCTCGATGCCGATCTGGCAACGCGCATCAAAGCCATCCTTTCTGCGGCCAGCCGTGCCGGGGTCAAGGTCGAGGCGTTACGGCCGTTAAGTCGTTTGCTCGCTGATGGGAAAACCTATGTCAGCGAGAGCTTCGCTTTAGAGGGGGAGGTCGTTCCTGCGGGGTTTACGGCGTTGCTGCAAAACCTCAAGGGGATGCACGTCGATGAACTCAGTTTTTCTGCTGGGGGGACCAGCACAACCAACTACAAATTTCATATGCAGCTGACTTCACTACCCAAGTGGGAACTCGAAGGCATCACCCCGCCGGCTGAAACGGCTGAGTCTAAAGCGTTTGATCTCAAGGAGAACCCTTTTCAGGTACGTCGTATCGAAACTCCGCCGGTTTCCGTTTTGCCTCCCGCGATGAGCGATGATGAACGGACCGAGCCGACTCCTGTCGAGGAGCACGGTTTGAATCTCGCAGGATTGACCCTGGTAGGGATAAACCAGATAGGGAATCAACGGGTAGCGGTGATCGTCGAGGCCAGCAGCGGTGACGATTTGTTCCTGCTTGAAGGGGATGCATACCAGGAGCTAACAGTCAGCAGCATCTCCGCCGAAAAAATTGTTTTTACAAATGCTCAAGGTGAAACCGGTGAGCTGCAACTCGTGGCAGCAGACACCGGTGTCGCTGCACTCTTTGATCGTCAACAGCCGGAAGATGATGGTCAATCTCAGCGACATGCTCAAGGCCGCCTGGGACTTCATGTGAAGCCACTGACGTCTGCGCTGGCGAAAGAGCGTGGTGTTGCGCTCGAGAGCGGCTTATTGGTGCTGGCCGGGCGTGGTGATTTCCCGGGCATTCAAACCGGCGACGTGGTGGTGGGGCTTAATGGCGTCAACGTGGCCTCACTGAAAAATGCTGCAGAGGTCATGTACACGGTTGCTCCGGGGGATCTGGTACAGGTCGATATCGTGCGTTCGGGTGAGTCCCAGCGGGTCTCGTTACCTGCCATTCAATGAAATACGAGCTTAATTCAGGAGCGGTTCAATGAGAAGAATTTGGGTTGTCGTGGTGATGTGTAGCTTGCTGTCCTGGAGCTTTCCAGCTTTTGGAGAGGTCGGGCCTGTAAACAACGCATCCCAGACCAAGGTCAAGCTCGATTTCCGCAATGCGGACCTCAAAACAATGGTCAATTTCATGGCCAAGCTCTACGGGGTGGTGCCGGTACTGCCGGATAACCTTACAGGTAAGGTCAACGTCAGTGTCAGCAAGCGTGTTCCGCTCGATGAGGGCTACCGGATTGTGCTCGCGGTAATGGAAGCTCACGGCATGACCATGCTCAAGACCGACACCATGCTCAAGGTCTTCCCCAAGGCCGATGCCGTACAGAAGCCGGTTGACACTTTCTATGGGGACGATCCGGAAAGCGTGCCGGATGAAGACCGCGTGATTACCCACATTGCACCGATACATAACATGTCGGCCTCTGACATACTTTCGAGCATTCGCCCGCTGATCTCCTCGACCGGCAACGGTCTGGAGAGCCGCACCACCAACATGATCATCCTCACAGACGTTGCCTCAAATATCCGTCGCTTACTGCGAATTATCCATTATCTCGACGTCCCCCAGGGCATGGCCTCTGCCGAGGGCTCTACGCGTGTCTATGAGATCAAGTACATGAAGGCCAAGGATATCTCTGCGGCGCTCGAAAAAGTGTTGGGGCAGGGTGAACAGAAAGACCGCATAAAAATCACCCCGGTGGATTCCATTAACGCGGTGGTGATCACCGGCGACATGGAGGTACATGCCCGCGTCAAGGCAACGATCGATGCCCTCGACAAGCGGCGCAAGCAGGTTCTCATCCAGGCGCAGATTGTTGAAGTCTCGCTGGGTAAAACCAGCGAAATGGGAGTCCGACTTGATGAAAATGGCTACACCGACACCTTCGGAAACTCTGAGAAGTACAAGTATACTGCCACCGCAGACTTTCTGAGCTCGTTTAGCGGTAACCCGATCAGTTACAGCCTCTCGCGTATCGGCGATGACTGGCAGGCGACCATCAAGGCGGCCGCCAGCAAGGGCAAGGCCAAGATCCTCTCATCTCCACGCATCCTCACCTCGGACAACCAGAAGGCCAAGATCCATGTCGGCCAGGAAGAACCGATTGTCAAAAGCACCACCGATGTCGACAACGGCAAGACCGTGAGCGACATCATCTACAAGGATATCGGCATTACCCTGGAGGTGACGCCGCAGATCAACGTTGAGCGGGATGTGACCCTCGATGTCGATTTCTCCATTACCAGTATTCTTGGCCAGCGCGAGGCGGCGAACAATTCACCCCGTATCGGCAAGCGCGAAGCTTCGACCAGCGTCACGGTCATGGATGGCGACACCATCGTCATCGGCGGTCTGATAAAGAGTGAAGATCGTAAGGATCGGGTCGGGATACCGTTGCTCAAGGATATCCCCTTTCTTGGCGCTCTTTTCGGTTACACCAAGAATGTTGTCGATGAGACCGAATTGCTGGTGTTTCTGACCCCCGATGTCATCGAGACCCC